>CAKQSU010000145.1 GCA_934273135.1 uncultured Clostridia bacterium | reverse complement strand
CAAGTACAGCATCCCTCACGCTCGCAAAAAATCATCAAAAAATACGCTCTTTTAGGTGCTTCGCATTTTTGCGGATAAAATTTCGGTAAACAATGCTAACCGATTGTTCCGCAAAAATAATTATTGATAAAGAATTCAATCCCTACAAGAAAGTCGTTTTTCTATATTTTATAGTATAGTTAATTACTCGAAGCTTGTCAAGACTTTTTCAAAAAATATTTTTCTGTCTTTCGCGCGCCCGCGACCAAACTATTGAAATTTTTATTTTTTTCGTTAGGGCAAAACAGCGCAATTCCCTCCAACATGTAAAAACCTCGGCGGGTGGAATGCCCGCCGAGGGAAAAATTTTTTAGGAGTAAAATTTTTTAATGGAGTATATTCAAAAACAGTTAGGAATGTAAAATCAAAGACTCTTTCGTGGATATAAAATCTTTTGCGGCTTTTTTCGGATTAGCCGCGATATCTTCTGTAATGACAATTGCAAGGGGGCTTACGGGGCGGGGGCGCGGGCTTGGGTGAGGGACGACATTCGCATGTTAAAAGCCCGAGCATAAACCCCGCTAAAAGATAGCAACACATTGTTTTTTCCTCCTTTTCGTAAGGCTTCCTTTTCGCCTGTCTTGAAGCGGCGTTCTTTCGGCTTTTGTTAAGCCTTTTTTCGGGAAGCTACTATATATTATTCTTTTCCGCTAAAAAGCGTTACCGTTTCGCCCTCTTTTTTAGCGCGAAAAGTGCGAAAACAAGGCGTTAAAAAACGCGATAAGTGCGGCTATAAGCCCGTTATCGCGCAAAAAAACTATTTTTTGATTTGTCGACAATCGCCTAAATAAACATTCTGAAAATATCCACAAACACGGCAAAGCCGATAAGAACGACAAGCCCGACGAAGTGAATCATCGCTTCCACGTTGCGGTTTATCGGCTTTTTTCTTATCCATTCGATAAGCACGAAAACCGCCCTTGCGCCGTCTAACGCGGGGATGGGGAGCAGGTTGAACACGGCGACCGAAATGCCGATAAGGGCGACCATTTCGAGAACGTAATCGAACCCGCGGGTGACTTGCTGAGAAGTTATGGCTATGGTGCCGATAGGTCCGCTCATCTGCGAAACGGACATTTTACCCGTGAAGAGTTCGCCGAACGCTTTGAGCGTTATGCCCACCGTTTTGAACGCGTACATAGGCGAGCGGTACAAAACTTCGAAAAAGTTCATTCTCACGTTGACCGATTCAAGCTGATAGGAAAGAGCGTAAGTTTCAAGCCCGAAGTAATTCAAAACATCTTTGCGCTCTTCTTTATTTACTTTATCGAAGTCGGAATAAGCGGTGAGCGTGACGGATTGGTGGTTTTCGCCGTCGGTCGAGATATACACGTCGAGCGATTCGCCGCTGCTTAAAACTTTCAACCTTTCGTAAAGGTCGTTCGGGGTATAAATTCTTGTGCAATCGTCGTATTCCGAAGCGTCGTTAAAGCGGAAAACGTAAGCCCCGTCGGGGATTTTGGAAGCGGACTTAGTGCCGACTTTCATGACGGTGGCAATGCCTAACGCATCAAAAGCGGGGTAGTAATCGCTTAAACTTTTTATATTCACGTCGGAGCGAAGCGCGACTTCTTTTTCAATCTGCTTGCCCTCGCGCGTGACCGTAACATTGACGATATCGCCCGCCTTTTTGCCGTTTAACGCGGCGGAAATATCGGTCGTTAAGTAAACGTATTTTCCGTTGATTGCCGTTATGATGTCGCCGTCTTCAAGCGTTTTGCTTGCTTCTATCGACGTTGCGGGTGCCGTTTTCACCTCCGCGGCGGAAAGCTGAAAATGCCCGTAAATTGAAAAATTCAGACAGATTACGAGTATTGCGGCGATAAAGTTCATTGACGCGCCTGCGATTAAAACAAGTATTCTCTGCCAAGGCTTTTTATTGTTGAAAGCGTTTTCGGAAAGCGGCTTTTTTTCTTCTTCCTTGACGGAAAACCCGCTCGAAGCGGAGACGGACGGGGAATTATCCGAGCCGTTTAGCGCGGCTTTATCTTCCTTTTCCTTTCTCGATTTTTCGTCCTCGTCCTCGTCCTCGCCCTCGAACGCGCAATAGCCGCCGAGCGGGAAAATTCTTATCGAAAAGATTTCGCCGTTTTTCTTGGTTTTTTTGTAGATGGCGGGTCCCATGCCTATCGCAAATTCGTTGATTTTGAACTTAAAGATTTTGCCGACGATATAATGCCCGAATTCGTGAACGGTTATCGTCGCCAAAAGTATGAGTATCGCGACGAGTATCGACCCGACCGTCTGCATCACCGACGCGAAAGAAAGCAAATTGTAAATCATGTTAGCTCCTTAAAATAATCGTGTTTAGCCGTCAGCGCGACGATTTTGCCAAAAACCGAGTGTAAACGGCTTGCCTTGCAGCCTTATCCGTTGCGACGAGCGACAAATAATCGACGGCGTTCTCTTCGGTTTTTTCAAGCGCGTACGCTATATAATCGTAAATTTCGGTAAACCCTATTTTGCCGTCCAAAAACAGCCCGACGGCGGCTTCGTTTGCGCTCGACATCGCGCAAGGATAATTTTTTCCTTGCCTTATCGACTGCATAACGAGGTCGAAGCACGGATAACGCTTTTTATCCATTTCGAAGAAGTGAAGAGTTTTGCCGAAAATATCGAGTTTTTCCGGTCCTTTTTTGCGTTCCGGGTAAGAAAGAGAGAGAGAGATAGGGAGTTCCATATCCGCCGCCCCCATCTGCGCCATTATCGCGCCGTCGGCAAATTCCACCATAGAGTGGACTATGCTTTCGGGGTGCATAACGACTTTGATTTTGTCAAGCGGGCAATCAAAAAGCCACATCGCCTCGATTACTTCCAAACCCTTGTTGACCATAGTTGC
The DNA here is from genome assembly GCA_934273135.1 of uncultured Clostridia bacterium. Lineage (GTDB taxonomy): Bacteria > Bacillota > Clostridia > Christensenellales > Borkfalkiaceae > UBA4636. The sequence continues at coordinate 1,043 of CAKQSU010000145.1, read as the reverse complement.
GCAATCGACGGTGATTTTTTTACCCATTCGCCAATTCGGGTGCTTCAAGGCGTCGGCGGCGGTCATGAAAGGCAATTTTTCAATCGGCGTATCTCTGAAAGCCCCGCCCGAAGCGGTGATTATGAGCCGCTCGAAAGGCTTTTCTTTGTCTAATGACAAGCATTGCCACAACGCCGAGTGTTCGCTGTCCACGGGAATAATTTCAAGCCCCTTTTCTTTGGCGAGCTTAGTGACGATTTCGCCGCCCGCAACGAGCGTTTCCTTGTTTGCAAGCGCAACGTTTTTGCCGGCTTTTAGCGCGGCAAGCACGGAAGCAAGACCCGCAAAACCCGTTATCGCAACAAACGTTAGGTCACAGTCAACGTCAAGCGCGTGCATTGCGGCATTCTCGCCGGTAAAAAGCAACGTATCTCCGATTTCGCCCACGTCGTTAAGCTTTTCGGGGTCGATAAGCGAAGCGATTTCGGGCTTAAACTCTCGTATCTGTTCGCCCAAAAGTTTCGCGTTAGAACCCGCGACGAGCGACGTTATTTTATATTCTTCGGGGTAGCGGCGCACGCAATTTAAAACCTGCGTGCCAATCGAGCCGGTACTGCCGTACAAAGCGATTTTTTTCATGATAAGTTATTCTCATTATTCCTACTTAAAATAATATTGTTTCTACCTAAAAAAACGGGGTTGCTTTCTCAATCGGAAATACTTTTTTATCACCGAATATAGTTTATGCTTTTTATATCGGATTTAGGCGTTTAAAGCGCGCTTGACCGTAAAAAAGCAAAAAGAGCGGGCATAAACGCGCCGCTCCGTAAAAACAATCAAAACTTAGACACTAAAGTGAACACGGCGAACATAAACACGCAATTGAAAATCATTCCGTCAATCCTGTCAAGCATGCCGCCATGCCCCGGGAGAAGATTTCCTAAATCCTTTATATCAAGTTTCCGTTTTATCGCGCCCTCGACAAGGTCGCCGAATTCCGTAACGAGCGAGCTTATTCCGCCCGTCAAAACGTACACAATCCACTCCAACGGGCTGTTTATAAA
>CAKQSU010000144.1 GCA_934273135.1 uncultured Clostridia bacterium | reverse complement strand
CCTTAACCTTTACGAAGGCACTACCGACCAGAAGATAAAATACGTTACGAGAAGCGACTGGAACGGCACGTATCCGACCGAAGGCGTTAAGCTCAAATGCGAAAGCGACAGAATGGTTTACGACATGCAGTACGGACACGAAGTAGCCGTTAAAGACGGCGACAAAATGCCCGTTTACGGCACGGTTACTTCTTCGCAAGGCGCGCTCAACATAGCCATGCTCGAAGGGCTTGGCTACGACGACCCGCTTTGGGAAGACTTGCTCAACCAGATGACGCAGGAAGAGCAAATTTACATGATGAACTACGGCATGGCGTATCTCGCCGGCGCGGAAAGCGTAGGCGCGCCGGGCGTTAAGGCAACCGACGGTCCGCAAGGCGTGTACCCCACTAAATACGCTTTCCCGTCCCCCGTTCTTTCCGCGGCGAGCTTCGACGTAGATTTGGTGCAGAAACTCGGCGACGCTTACGCGCACGAAGCCATGCACATCGGCTACACGATGGTTTACGCGCCGGGCGGAAACATTCACCGCACGCTTTACTCGGGCAGAAACTTCGAATATTATTCGGAGGACGGGTTCTTGTCGGGGAAAATGCTTTCCGCGCAGGTCAAAGGAATGGTGAACAAAGGCATAATCGTTTGCAGCAAACACTTTGCTTTCAACGACCAGGAAACCAACCGCGGCGGACTTGCGACCTTCTTTAACGAACAGAGCGCGAGAGAAATTTACTTAAGAGTATTCGAATACGGCGTGCGCGAAGGCAAAATGAACGGTCTTATGTCGGCGTTCAACCGCATAGGCTGCACCTGGACAGGGAGACACAAAGGGCTTTTGACCGATATACTCCGCAACGGATGGGGATTTATCGGCGTAGTCGAAACGGACGCTTGCGCGGGCGTGTCGATGACGCCGCACATGGAATACAAGTACGCGCTTGCCGAAGGGCTTATCGCAGGCAACGACGTGTGGATGTCGAGAGGGTCAAAAACCTTGCTTGACGACTTCAAGAACAACGCTACGGTAATGCTCGCGCTCCGCGAAGCTTGCCACAGAGTTTTATATACTCAGCTCCACAGCGCGGCTATAAACGGCATAACCGTCAACACTAAAATGATACAGGTAACGACGTGGTGGGAATCTTTATTGAACTTCCTCACCGTAACTTCCGCGGTCGTGGCGGCTCTTGCCCTCGTTATGGCGGTCGCAAGCGTGCTTTTGAACGGCAAGCTGTACCCGAAAACGCTTGCAAAGCTTGAAAAACAGCCTTTAAGCGCGACCGAGAGCGACGGTAACGTCAAAGCTTCTTCCGTGGCGCAAACGGAAGAAAAAGGCTCGCAGAGCGGAACGCAAAGAGGAGCGGGCGGCGGCTCGGGCAGAAAATTCACTCTCACTCAAAAAACGCTTAACGCGATAGTCGCGGGCGCGCTCGCATTAGTGCTTATTGTATCGACCGCCGTTTCCGCAACGGTATTCTTCTCACCCGACCCCGCTCTTAAAGCAAGCGGCGCGGGCGGCGGAGAAATTCACCTCTGCACGCACCACTGCCCCGTTTGCGGCAAGTGCAATAATTACGAGTGCGAGGACCCCGTTTGCGCGGATAAATGTAAGTGTACGGATATAACGATTGAAGCCGAGTCCGAATACGTTGAAAAGACGGGCGGCGTAGGCGGCAACCTTTACACCGGCGTGGACGAAGAAAGAAACATCACCTACGTAGGCGGTTTTGACGGCAACAAGGGCGCAAAGACGGTATTCAAATTCCTTTCGGACAAAGCTGGCAGAACGCTTATGAAAGCGACCATAAGAAGAAGACCATGGAACTTCGACTTGCAGCAGTTCGTCGATATCTACGTCAACGGCGAAAAGATAGATTACGAACACCGCCTCGTCGGCACGAGCGAGGACACCTGGACGGACGACGGCACCGAGGGCAAAGGCGACTTCGATACCTTCAACGTAAAGAACTTTGAAATTCAGGAAGGACTAAACGAGATAACTTTCGAAATTACCGAAAAGAGCGGCGGTCAATGCCCGCACTTCGACAAAATCGAACTCATCTCCACAAGCGTAATCTCCGAATACCGCCATACGTGCGTAAGCAAATGCGCGGTTTGCGGAAAGTGCAAAAACCTCGAATGCGATGACGACATAGTCTGCAAGGAAAAATGCGATTGTAAGTCCGTAACGGTGGAAGCCGAATCGGAATACGCCGAAAGAAAGCGGACGGCTCGGCATTGAACGTAGCCACCGAAAACGACGTTACTTTCGTCAAAGACTTGAACGGCAACGCTAAAGCATCCGTAACGTTTAAGGTTTCTTCCGACAAGGAAGCGAAAGCCGCGATCGGCGCGACGATGAGAATGATGCCGTGGGTATTCTCGCTCAATCAATACGTGGATATCGAAGTAAACGGCGAAAAGGTCGAATACAAGGCGAACCTCAAAAAGGACGAGAACGCCGAACACGACACCCCCGCAAAATGCGACTTTGCAGACGCGGAACTTGCGGTTGTCAACTTCAAAGAGGGCGTAAACGTCATTAAACTTATCGTCAAGGACGGAAGCTATCCGCAATGCCCGGACATCGATAAGATAACGATAACAAGCCCCGCCGAAGTAAAAGAATGTACGCATAGGTGCGAGAACGTCTGCGCGCTCTGCGGGAAGTGCCTCGATAAAACTTGCGCGGATATCGTTTGCAAAGAAAAATGTTCTTGCAAAGTAAGCGTTATAGAAGCGGAAGCAGATTCCGTCGACAGAAAGAAAGCGGACGGCTCGGCTTTGAACGTAGCTACCGAAAACGATATTACTTTCGTCAAAGACTTGAACGGCAACGCAAAAGCTTCCGTTACTTTCAAGTTCAATTCCGACAAGGAATGCGAAGTGCTTTTGAAAGCAACATTACGCGCTATGCCGTGGGATTTCCCGCTCCATCAGTACGTCGGAATAGAAGTAAACGGGGTTATGCTCGACTATAACAAAATGCTCCCCAAGGACAACAACGCCGAGCATGACACGCCCGCAAAATGCGACTTTGTAAGCGTGGATATCGCAACGATTGCTTTAAACAAAGGCTCCAACACGATTAAGTCCATCGTTAAAGAGGCAAGCTATCCGCAATGCCCCGACTTTGACAAAATCGAGCTTTTCGGCGACGCAACGATAAGCGAATATTCGCACAAATGCGAAAGCGTTTGCCCCGTTTGCGGCAAATGCACGAACAAGGCTTGCGAGGACGATATCGTTTGCAAGGAAAAATGCGATTGCACCGTTAAAACGATAGAAGCCGAATCCGACGACGTAACGATAACGCAGGCGGAAACGCCCGCTCCTTGGGGCGGAGTGGTGAAAGGCTCAAACGAAAACGGCGGTTACGTTAAAGCGGAAAACGGCAACGCGGGTTCGAAGATAACCTTTAAAGTCACCGCGGAAAAAGCCGGCAAAGCCTTGCTCAGAGTGTATATCGCGCCTAAGAGCGACAATTACTATTTCCACAACGAGTACACCGTCAAAATAAACGGCGTTGAGTATTCGTTCGAGAGTAAAATGGTTGAAAAAGACCCGGAACTCAGCGACAACCAATGGCTCGCGCGCAATTACGTTTGCGTCGTGATAGGAGAGGTCTACCTCTCCTTAGGCGAAAACTCTATCGAGTTTTCGCAGAAAGGTTATGCGGGAACGATAATGGATAAAATCGATCTCGTAATAGCCGCTTAAACTTAATAAAAAGCCGAGGGATTGCATTCTTCATCTACTTAATATTTTTGCGGCAAGAAATCGATTGTTATTATATAATTTTATCCGCAAAAAAGCGAAGAACCTAAAAGAGCGTATTTTTTGATGATTTTTTGCGAGCGTGAGGGATGCTGTACTGGACGTACTGCGCCCGAGCGGTTGCGGAAAAGCGCGAAAAAGCCGCATTTTAGGTATTGAGTGGATGGGGAATGAAATCCCTATAAACCTG
>CAKQSU010000143.1 GCA_934273135.1 uncultured Clostridia bacterium | reverse complement strand
GTTCCGTCCGGTGAAGCGAGCACGGACGCAATAAAATACGGCGCCGCGCCGTACATAGGCTACTTCGGCGTTCTCGCTTGCATTATCTTCTCCGTTGCGGCAATCGCGTTTATTCTCGTTTCCATGTCCAAGCACAAAGCCGGCTTTGCTTCCGCGCTTTCGTGCGTCGGCGCGCTTACGGGAGGGGTGATGGCGGTAATAGCTTGCTTTGTTTGCAGCAGCACTTATATTAAGTATATGAAAGAGCAGATAGGCGAGGACTTCGGCAAAACTACTTTCGTATCCACTGCTTTTGCTCCTTTTTTCGTTTCCGCGGCATTATTGCTCGTGGCGGTCGTCTTGCTGATTACTGCGGCAACGCTCGTTAAAAACAAAGACGAAAAGGTTGTTATCGTCTCCGAAAACGCCATAAAATTCTGATTGTGATTTTCTGTTATAAACAACAAAAACGCTCGATAATCGACTTATCGGGTGTTTTTTACTGCAAAAAAAACCGCTTCCCTTTCGAGAAGCGGCGCAATAATGGGGGGACATTAAAAACTCAATGTATTAAGCTATTGTATTAGTACATTCCGCCCATGCCGCCGGCGGGTGCGGCGGGAGCTTCCGGAGCGGGAATATCCGTAACTATGCTTTCGGTCGTTAAAAGCGTGGAAGCGATGGAAGCGGCGTTCTGGAGTGCCGAACGGGTAACCTTCGTCGGGTCGATTATGCCCTTTGCAACCATGTCTACGTATTCGTTTTCTAAGAAGTCGAAGCCGTAGTTAGTCTTTTTGGCGGTGAGAATTTTGTTGACGATGACAGACCCGTCAAGACCGGCGTTAGCCGCGATTTGTCTGATCGGTTCTTCGATAGCTTTCGCAACGATTTCCGCGCCCGTCTTTTCGTCGCCTTTAAGAAGCGTAGTGAGCTTTCTTACCGCGGGAATAACGGAGAGGAGGGCAACGCCGCCGCCGGGAACGATACCTTCTTCTACGGCAGCTCTCGTTGCCGCAAGCGCGTCTTCGATACGGAGCTTCTTTTCCTTCATCTCAACTTCCGTAGCCGCGCCGACGTTGATTACGCCTACGCCGCCCGCAAGCTTGGCAAGGCGTTCCTGCAATTTTTCTTTATCGTATTCCGAAGTCGTTTCGGCAATCTGCGCTTTAATGGCGGAAATACGCGCCTTTATCGCTTCGCTGTCTCCCGCGCCGTCGATTATGGTCGTGTTGTCTTTGTCGACCTTAACCTGTCCCGCGTGACCGAGCATATCCATCGTGAAGTCCTTGAATTCTATGCCGAGGTCGGAAGAAAGCACTTGACCGCCCGTAAGAACGGCGATGTCTTCGAGCATAGCTTTTCTTCTGTCGCCGAATCCGGGAGCCTTAACGGCAACGCAGTTGAACACGCCTTTGAGCTTATTGACAACGAGCGCGGCGAGCGCGTCGCCTTCAACGTCCTCGGCAATAATGAGGAGGCGCATACCCTGTTGAGCAATCGGTTCGATTATCGGCAAAATTTCCTGAATGGAAGAAATCTTTTTGTCGGTTATGAGGATAGCGGGCGAATCGAGTACCGCTTCCATTTTGTCGGTGTTCGTAACCATGTAAGCGGAAGCGTAGCCGCGGTCGAACTGCATGCCGTCAACGGTGGTGAGTTCGGTTTTCATCGTCTTGCTTTCCTGAATGGTTATAACGCCGTCCTTGCCGACCTTTTCCATAGCGTCGGAAATAAGCTGACCGATAGCTTCGTCGCCGGCGGAAATGGAAGCAACCTGGGCGATTGCCTTTTTGCCGTCTACGACTTTGGACTGCGCTTTCAAGTTTTCAACGGCGGTGTCAACGGCTTTCGCGATACCTTTTTTAAGGATAATCGGGTTCGCGCCCGCCGCTAAGTTTTTAAGCCCTTCTCTGATCATCGCCTGGGCGAGAACGACAGCCGTCGTGGTGCCGTCGCCGGCAACGTCGTTGGTTTTTGTCGAAACTTCTTTCACGAGCTGCGCGCCCATGTTCTCAAACGGGTCTTCGAGTTCGATTTCTTTCGCTATCGTAACGCCGTCGTTGGTGATGAGCGGCGCGCCGTATTTTTTGTCGAGTACGACGTTTCTGCCCTTTGGTCCTATCGTGATTTTTACGGTATCCGCAAGCGCGTTTACGCCGTTTTCAAGGGCTTTTCTTGCTTCAAGCCCCGTTTTAATCTGTTTAGCCATAATAATAAATCCTCCTTAATTTCAGCCTTCGACTACCGCCAGAATATCGCTTTGGCGTATAATCGTGAATTCTTTGCCGTCAACCTTAAAATCGCTGCCGGAATATTTCGAATACAATACGACGTCGCCGACCTTAACCTGCATGGTCACTTCTTTGCCGTCGATAACTCCTCCGGGTCCCACCGCCACGACTTTCGCCGTCTGTTGTTTTTCCTGTGCGGAAGAGGGGAGTATGAAACCGCTTTTCGTGGTTTCTTCTTTGCCTGTCTGTTCTACGACAACCTTATCGAATAAGGGTCTTATGTTCATCTTTCTGTTACCTCCATGTAAAATTTTGTGTTTTCACAATCTCTTTTTGTGCTTCTTTCCGCCCCTTGATGCGGTTTTGGCACTCTGCTTTCTCGATTGCTAACTATATTATACCACTTTTTTCGTATTTGTCAATAGGTTAGTCCCGAAATTTATTAAAAACTTTTGCAAAAGTTTAAAGACTGTGGTATACTTATATAGGAAAAGGCAAAATTCGCGTTTTTTATCGTCGCGAACGTCTTTTTAGAAAAACAATCGGAGTAAAGGCTTATGGATAAATGGGACGTTCGCTTTATGGAAATGGCAAGAATGGTCGGCGGCTGGTCGAGCTGCTATCAGCAAAACAGACATGTCGGCGCGGTGGTCGTCAGAAACAAACGCGTTCTCACAACGGGTTATAACGGCGCGCCCGCGGGCGTGAGCAGTTGCGCGGAAAGGGGCGAATGTCTTCGCCGCAATCTTAATATAGCGAGCGGCACCCGTCAGGAAATGTGCTACGCCGTCCATGCGGAGCAAAACGCCATTTGCCAGGCGTCTAAGCTCGGTGTTTCCTTAGAGGGAGCAACCCTTTACTGCACCCATCAGCCTTGCACCATCTGCACGCGAATGATAATCAATTCGGGCATAACAAAGGTTATTTACGAACAAGGTTACCCGGATGAATTCGCGCTCGAACTTTTTAAGGAAGCGGGCGTGGAAATAATAAAATACGGCGAAGAAGCGAATAAAGTGTAACCTTTATTGTCGTTACGTCGTATAATATGCGGGAACGGGAACTTATATAATAATGATAGCCGATTTTCATAACGACTTTTTAACGAGCGAAAATTGCGAAAAAGTTTTTGCGGAATACAAAAAAAGCAAAAACATAATCGTTTGCGCTCTTTTCAAGGGCGAACGCGCCGACAAAAAGCTTTTGAGTCTTGCAAGGTTTTTCGATGGAAACAAAAGCGAAAATCTTTACCTTTCTTTCGAAGATTTCGGCATTAAAGACGAAAAAATCGCAAACGAGCTTTTGTCGTTTTCTCCCGTCGCCGTAACTCTCACATGGAACAACGCAAACTTTCTCGCCGGCGGGGCTAAGTCGGACGGCGAACTTACGGATTGCGGAAAAAAGCTTATCAAAAAGCTTAACGAGAAAAAAATCGCGCTTGACGGCGCGCATCTCAACGAAAAATCTTTCTTCGCCGCCGCAGAACTTGCCGATACTTTCGTCGTCACTCATACCGGGTTTAAGGGCGTTTGCGACGTAAAACGCAACGTTTCGGATGAGCAGATAAGAATCGTAATCGACAAAAACGGGCTTGTCGGTCTTGCTTTTTATTCGGATTTTCTCGGCGGAAGCGATGAAAACGCCGCTATGAAAAGCGTGGATTACTTCGCGCAAAAATTCGGAGTAAAAAACCTGTGCTTAGGCACCGACTTCTTCGGTTGCGAAGATTTTCCGTTCGGTTACGGCGATTACGGTTTTGAAG
>CAKQSU010000142.1 GCA_934273135.1 uncultured Clostridia bacterium | reverse complement strand
ACTTTGTATTGAGCCCAAAGCGCGTCGTAATTTTCGCCGTCGAGCGTTTTTTCGACGCCCGCGATAAGAGAATCTTCATAGCGGGAAACGAGAGCCGATTCGAGTTGCGACTTATAAAGGTCCTCAAAGTACGAATACTTGAATTCGTTGTCCTTTATTTGTTCGTTTTTGCCGATAAGCCCGGTGTTTTTAAGGGTTTTAATCAAAGACGAATAAGCCTTTTTTCTACCCTTTCCGTCGTAATCCGTTTTGTAAGCTTTCGCAACGGCGGAGTTAAGGTCGAACTTATTAGTGTACTTTGTTTTGATAGCGTCGTCCTTTAAGGTAAGGTTTGCGACGGAATATTCCTTATCGGTCGGGGTAGCCGTTTTGAGTTCCCATTCTTCGTAACTCTTTTCGGTTTTTTCGGTCGGGGTCGTGCGGGCGGTGTAAGTAACTTCTTCGCGCTCGTCTTCTTCCTCGTCGTCCTCTACGTAAGTGTCTATCATAGAATTGATTGACTTTCTCACGGAATACTTAGCTTGTTCGACTTCGTAAACGCTTAAAAACTTTTCGAGAGCCTCGGCGGAGCTTTCCTTTGCGTCAAGCTTAGTCGTGCCGGCAAGGGTGTTGTCCTTCATGTACTTTTCGAAGTCGGTTTTAGCGGTAGCGGAACCGTCTAAGAAAGAATTGTAAAGCTTGGCTATTTCCACCCTCGACTGCTGAACGATGATTCTGTTGTTGACGAGGTTTTGAAGAACGAGCGAGTAAGCCTTGCTCGTCGTGTAACCGTAGTTCTGAACGTATTGATAGCCGTAAGAAAGATAGCCGGCGTTCAATTGCTTTTTGGTAATATCCTCGGCGTTTACCGCTTCGGAAATTTTGACGGTGGCTACCGTTTGCTTCATGTCTTCGTCAACGTTGGTGGTAATCCAGTCGCAACCGACAAAGGCGGAAAGGCACATAACCACAGCCATAATCATTACTACGATTTTGGACAGTTTGTTTTTCATAAGATACTCCCTATGGTCGTTAAGAACTTTTTGTAACTTTAAGCAAGCCTTGCGCGCGTAACGCGCGTACATGCGTGCCTATACTCTAAATATTATACAAGATTATGAGGCTTATTGCAAGGTTTTTAAAAGACTTTTTTTATTTATTTTCGTTTTCTTTTCGTTTTTTTGAAGCAAAAGCCAAAAATTCCATTGTCAAAACCGCGTTTTGCTTTGAATCGCCGCCCTTTGAGGTAAGGGTTACGACGGGTGAAGAGGAAAACGAAAGGGTGGCTCTGTCGTCAAATTCCACTAAAGCGGCATGAATACTTCCGTCGCGCAAGGCGTTCAAATCGCGCAGAGCGATAACCGCGCGTTCCTTTGTAGAAGTGACTTCCTTTGCCCCCGCTTCGCCCGCAAGGTTTCGGATTTTCGCTACGAGCATAAGGTTTTCCACTTCTTCGGGCGGCGCGCCGTAGGAATCTTTGAGCGAGTTATATACGCGAACTTCGTCCTCTTCCGTGCGTATTTCCGCAATGGCTTTGTACGCGTCGAGCCGTGAAGCGGAAACGGAGATATAGCCGTTCGGGATAAACGCGTCGAGGCGGATATCCGTTTCGACTTCGTATTCCTTTTCGATGTCGCCGAGCTGTTCGCGAAGTAGCCTCGAATAAAGCTCGTAACCTATCTTGTCCATATGTCCGTGCTGCTCTCTGCCGAGAACGTTGCCCGCCCCGCGGATTTCAAGGTCGCGCATGGCAATCTTGTAGCCGCTGCCGAGTTCCGTATGCTCCATAAGCGCGGACAGCCTTTTATAAGAGTTTTCGCTCAAAACCTTTTCGGGCTTATAAGTAAAGTAAGCGTGGGCGGTCTTGTCGCTTCTGCCCACCCTGCCCTTCAATTGATACAAGGTGAACAAGCCGAGCTTGTCCGCGTCGATTACGATGAGCGTGTTGGCGTTGGGGATATCTATGCCGTTTTCGATAATCGTGGTGGCGATAAGAACGTTATATTCCCCTTTAAAGAACGCCATGACGTGGTTTTCGAGCTTGTCTTTGTCCATCTGCCCGTGACCTACCACTACCTTGGCTTCCGGCACGAGCCGAGAAAACTTTTCTGCGAATTTATAGATAGTTTCGACCTGGTTATACAAAACGAACACTTGCCCGTCGCGCGAAAGTTCCTTTATGACCGCGTCGCGGATAAGCGCGTCGCTTTCTTCTATTACGTAAGATTGTACCGGTATTCGCTTTTTGGGCGGCGTTAAAATAAGGCTTATATCCCTTATGCCCGAAAGCGACATGTGCAAAGTCCTCGGAATAGGCGTTGCCGACATCGTGAGCGTGTCAACGTTGTTTTTGAGCGTTCTTAACTTTTCTTTATGCTCCACGCCGAAGCACTGCTCTTCGTCGAGAATCAAAAGCCCTAAGTCCTTAAAAACCACGTCTTTTCCGAAAACTCTGTGCGTGCCTATTATTATATCGATTTCGCCCGCGGCAATCTTTTTAACCGCGTCCTTGATGTAGGCGGGGGTGCGGAATCTGTTTAAAAGCGCGGCGCGCACGCCGAAGTCTTTGAAGCGTTCGATAACGGTTTCGTAATGCTGTTGCGTTAAAATGGTGGTCGGCGCGATTATGGCTACTTGCTTGCCGTCCATTACGGCTTTGAACGCGGCTCTGAGCGCGACTTCCGTTTTGCCAAAGCCTACGTCGCCGAGAAGAAGTCTGTCCATAACCTTTTCGCTTTCCATGTCCTTTTTTATTTCGGCGACCGACTGAGCCTGGTCCTCCGTCAATTCGTACGGGAAAGCGTCCTCGAATTCCTTTGTCAAATCGTTGTCCGGCGAAAAGGCAAAACCCTTCATTGCCGCCCTCTCGTGATAAAGCTTTTTCAAGTCTATCGTCATGCGGGATATCGACTCTTTAACGCGCTGTTTAACCTTGTCGAATTCCGCGCCGCCTATCTTGTTGAGCTTGGGCGTTTGGTCGCTGCCGAGGTACTTTGTAAGCCTGTCCATCTGCTCCACGGGTACGTAAAGCATGTCGCCGCCGGCGTATTCGAGCGCGACGTAATCTTTTGTTCCGTCGGTCGTCGATATTCTCTTCGTTCCGCGAACGATTCCCACGCCGTGTACCTCGTGAACGGCGTAATCGCCGACTTCCGGCGCGGTGAAGGTGTCGTTTCTCTTCTTTTTGACGAACTTTTCCTTTACTCCCGACAAAAAAACGTCGCAAGTGCCGATGACGGCAAGCTTTTCGTCATGAAGAACGAATCCGCGAGTTAAGTACCCGCTCGCGCAGTACGCGCCCGGCAAAAAGCAATTGTCGCTTTCGGTCGCAAGCACACCTTCGCCCGACAAGTTTTCCGTCAACCTTTTGGCTCTGTCGCTTCCTCCGCACTCGATAATCGCCTTATAGCCCGACTTTTTCCAATTCAGAACGTCGCGCGCAAGGTCTTTGGGGTTAGAGGTGTAACGCGGGGACGACGAGGAAGTAAACCTGAAAGTCTTTATCGGGTTGAAAAATTCCGTTTTGGAATTTAAGTTTTGCACCGAGCAGATAACGGCGTCTTTAATCGACGAAATAAAGTCCGAAAAAGGCTTTATGTTTTTGACGGAAAAGTCGAAAGCTTCGCCGGCTTTAAAAAGGGAAGCAAACCTTTCTTCGTTTTCCTTTAAAACGCTGTCGGCGGCGTCCTTTATGAGCTTAGGCTCGTCTAAAATAATTACTTCCGGCTTAAAATAATTTGCTATGCCGATTTTTTGCGAAGTTAAAAGCGGAATGACAAACGAAAGCGCGGGCGAAGTGTAATCGCCTTTTTCCAAAATCGACAAAATCTCGGCAGAAATCTGTCTGCCGCGGACGCTGCAACTTAACGTTTTGAATTTTTTCAATCCCTCGCCGAGCCGCTTTTTTATTACTTCGACGTCGCCGTCTTTAACGCAAAAATCGACCGTAGGCAAAACGGTGACCGAACGAATGCGTTCGCCCGTCTTTCCGTTTTCGTCAAG
>CAKQSU010000141.1 GCA_934273135.1 uncultured Clostridia bacterium | reverse complement strand
TCACTCACTGGTTTCAGCCGATGACGGGCGTAACCGCCGAAAAACACGACAGTTTCATCTCCCCCAACGGCGACGGCAGAGTTATTGCCGAATTTTCGGGCAAGGAACTCATCAAAGGCGAGCCGGACGCTTCGTCTTTCCCCTCGGGCGGGCTTCGTTCTACGTTTGAAGCAAGAGGTTACACCGCTTGGGACCCCACCTCTTACGCCTTCATTAAAGACGGTATACTTTGCATTCCTACGGCATTCTGCTCGTATAGCGGCGAAGCTCTCGACAAAAAGACCCCGCTTCTTCGCTCGATGGAAGCCGTCAACAAACAGTCTTTGAGAATTTTAAAACTCTTCGGCACGCCCGCTACTTCCGTTAAAACAACGGTCGGTCCCGAACAGGAATACTTCCTTATTCCCGAAGAGCTTTACAACAAGAGAGAGGACCTTATTTATACCGGTAGAACGCTTTTCGGCGCAAAAGCCCCTAAGGGGCAGGAACTCGAAGACCATTACTTCGGACAGATTAAGCCGAAGGTGCAAGAGTTCATGAAAGAGCTTAACGAAGAGCTTTGGAAGCTCGGCGTTCTCGCAAAAACGGAACACAACGAAGTAGCTCCCGCTCAGCACGAACTTGCGCCTATTTTCACCACCACGAATATCGCTTGCGACCATAACCAGCTCACGATGGAAGTTATGCGCAAGGTTGCAAAAAAACACGGTATGGTTTGCCTTCTCCATGAAAAGCCTTTCGACGGCGTAAACGGAAGCGGCAAGCACAACAACTGGTCTATTTCAACCGATACGGGTATAAACCTCCTCGAACCGGGCGACACGCCGTTCGATAACGCGCAATTCCTTATATTCCTTTCCGCAGTCATCAAAGCGGTTGACGAATATCAGGACCTTTTGAGAATTTCCGCCTCCTCCGCCGGCAACGACCACCGCTTAGGCGCGAACGAAGCTCCCCCCGCAGTCGTTTCCATATTCCTCGGCGGCGAACTGACCGAAGTTTTGGAAGCAATCGCCAAAGACGATTCGTCTTTCAACGGGAAAAAGAAAACGCGTATGCTCGTCGGCGTAGACGCTATTCCTTATATAATAAAGGACACGACCGACAGAAACCGCACTTCGCCTTTCGCTTTTACGGGTAACAAGTTTGAATTCAGAATGTTGGGTTCCAACGCCTCGATTGCAGAAACAAACACCGTTTTAAACACTGCCGTTGCGGAAGTTTTGAAAGGTTTTGCAGACAAACTTGAAAAAGCACCCGACTTTACGGCAGCTCTTCACGATATCGTTAAAGATACTTACGTGGAACATAAGAGAATAATCTTCAACGGAAACGGTTACGATAAAGCCTGGCTCGAAGAAGCGGCGAGAAGAGGGCTTTCCAACTACCCCACCACGCCCGACTGCCTGCCCCGCATGCTCGACGAAAAGAATATCGAACTTTTCACTAAAAACGGCGTTTATACCGAAAAAGAAGTGCGCGCGCGTTGCGAAATAATGCTTGAAAATTACGTCAAGACCGTCAACATCGAAGCGCGTACTATGATAGAAATGGCTAAAAAGGATATTCTCCCCGCAATGTCCTCTTACACGACCGACCTTGCCTCTTCGATTGAAGAAAAATCGGAAGTGTGCGAATCGGTCAACCTCGATTACGAAAAAGAAGTTCTCGTTGATTTGAGCGAATACTTAGGCAAAGCTTATCACTCGACGAAAGAGCTTGAAAAACTCGTAAACGGCGCGCCCGAAGAAGCTTACGAAGCCGCCAAGTATTTTGCCGCAAAAGTCATTCCGGCTATGACGGAACTTCGTAAATGGGTCGATAAAGCCGAAGTCGTCACCCCCACGGCTTATTGGCCGTACCCCACTTACGGCGAACTTCTCTTCGGCGTAAGATAAACTAAAACTGCACAAAGATAAAGCGTTCGACTTTAATTAGCCGAACGCTTTTAAAATGACTTGTTTTATAACACCGAATTGATGTCGCTTTTTTGCTTTTTTTAATAACTGCGGCAACGCCGCAACATCACTTGCCTTTGATCAAACATCACTGCGACGAAGTCGCAACATCACTTTGCTTTTGCAAAACATCTCTGCGGCAACGCCGCAACATCACTTTGCCGCAAGGCAAACTTTTTACTCCCATTCTATCGTTGCCGGCGGTTTGGAAGTTATATCGTAAACCACCCTGTTTACGTTTTTGACTTCGTTTACTATGCGTGAAGATATCTTCTGCAAAACGTGGTGCGGGATATCCGCCCAATCGGCAGTCATGCCGTCTACGCTTGTAACGGCGCGTAAGGCGATTGTATAATCATACGTTCTTTCGTCGCCCATAACGCCCACGGAACGCATACCGGTGAGAACGGCAAAGTATTGCCAGATTTGCCTGTCAAGCCCCGCAAGCGCGATTTCTTCGCGGAAGATATAGTCCGCGTCCTGCAAAAGCGCGACTTTTTCGGGCGTAATGTCGCCGATAATTCTTACGGCAAGCCCGGGACCCGGGAACGGTTGGCGCATAACGATATTTTCGGGCAAGCCGATTTCTTTACCGACCGCTCTCACCTCGTCTTTAAAAAGTTGACGAAGCGGTTCGATGATTTCCTTAAAATCTACAACCGACGGAAGCCCCCCTACGTTGTGATGGCTTTTTATAACGCAACTCTTGTTAAGCCCGCTTTCGATAACGTCCGGATAAATCGTGCCTTGAACGAGGTAATCTACCGCGCCGATCTTTTTTGCTTCTTCCGCAAAAACGTCGATAAAAGTTTTCCCTATTATCTTGCGCTTTGTTTCGGGGTCGGATATGCCTTTAAGCCGTGTAAGAAACAATTCGCCCGCGTCGGCTTTAATGAGGTTCATACCCATATCTTCTTTGAAAACCTTCATGACCTGATCGGCTTCGTTCTTTCTCAAAAGCCCCGTGTCGACGAATACGCAAGTCAACTGATTGCCTATTGCCTTATGAACGAGGGTTGCCGCAACCGCGCTGTCAACGCCGCCGCTCATTGCGCAAAGCACTTTTTTTCCCGCGGCTTTTTCGCGGATAAGCCTTATCTGCTCTTCCGCAAAGTTGTTCATCGTCCAGTCGCCCTTCACTTTGCAAATCTTATAAAGGAAGTTGCGCAAAATATCGTTGCCGTTAGCCGTGTGAACGACCTCCGGATGAAATTGTACTCCGTAAATTTTTCTTTCGTCGTTAGCGAACGCCGCAAATTTGCAAGTCGGCGTGTCGGCGATGGGATAAAACCCTTCGGGCGCAACGTCCACCTTACATGTGTGGCTCATCCAGCAAAAATTCTGTTTGGGAATACCCTCGAATAAAACGTGGTCGCTGTACGTTATTTCGCGCTTGCCGTATTCGCGCATATCGGCTTTTATAACGTTGCCGCCGAGCATAAAAGCAGTCAGCTGCATTCCGTAACAAATGCCGAGCACCGGAACGCCGAGATTAAATATTTCGGGATTAACCTTTGGCGCGTCCGCATCGTTTACGTTACTCGGTCCGCCCGTAAAGATTATGCCTTTCGGGTCGTAACTTTTAATTTTTTCGATAGGGGTGTCGGACGAAATCATAACGGCGTAAACGTTAAGGTTTCTTACGCGCCTTACGATAAGCTGATTGTACTGCCCGCCGAAGTCCACTACGAGAACCACTTGATGTTCCATTAAAAAAGCTCCTTGAAAAAAAGCGTTAAACGCGCCGAAAAAGGCGCGTAAACATAATGTCGAATTTCTGTATATAGTATAACACAAAACGCCGTTAAACTGCAATCGATTATAAATAATTTTTAAAATAATTTAGCGTTAATTTTCTTTAATGAAGATTGACAAAACGCTTATAAAAATATATAATGGATAAATAAATACAAAAGGCGTTTTATAAATGAATTTTTTAACTGTTTTAACGACGGTCGCCGTCATACTTTTGTTTATGTTTTGCGGGCTTTTCACCGTCAAAATAGGAAAAGCCAAAACAGAACACG
>CAKQSU010000140.1 GCA_934273135.1 uncultured Clostridia bacterium | reverse complement strand
TTCTCGGGGCGGGCTGCTGCCTTGCCGCGGTCGGATTAAAAAAAACTAATATAAGCCTTTTCACGAAAGCGTTTGCATTCGCGCTTATTGCGGCGTTTGTCGTAAGGTACTACTCGATCGATAAAGGCGGATTTGTTTATAGCGGCGACGGCGAGATAAACGGGTTGGCTTCGCTTGCTTCCCTTCTCTCGCTTTCCGCGCCCGTGACGCTTTTCGCACTTTTTGCCGATTGGCTGTCGATTACGGCGTTTCTGCTTACGGCGATGAATGCGTTTTTCGATATAGACGTTTCTAAGTCGCTTTCAAGATATCTCGTGCCGGTATCGATTGTTTTGAACCTCGTGTTTTATAAGAGCGTTCAGACGATTATGTCTTTCGGCTCTTTAAGCGGAATAACTCCGTTTTCGGTCGCGCTCGGGATAGAATGCGGGATAGAACTCGCGCTTGTTTCTTTTGAGTGGGCGAACTTCTTTTTAGCGGGCGGGTATAAAAACGCAAGCGGAAGAAGAGTTTTGCCTACGCTTGGATTTATGCTCCTTGCGCTCGTTGCGACGATGCCGAACTACTTTATAGTCAGTACCTTCGGTCCGCTCAATATGAATAGGTACCCGATAGATTTGTCGTCTACGCACAGAGTGTTTATTTACATAGCTTTCATAATTCCGTTCGCGCTTTATTTTTCATTGAGAAACAAAACGAGAGAATTCATTCGCTTTACGCTTATTTTTATAAGTATGGCGTGCATGATAACGTTCAGCTCGGTTTACTCGTACAAAACGATAACGGATATTTCGGGCTGGCCTTTCCACCTGTGCGTTACGGCGATGTTCATCGTGCCGTTATGCCTTGTTTTCAAGCTGAAAAAGCTGTTTTACTTTACTTATTTTATAAACGTTCTCGGGGCGTTTTTGGCGATGGTCGCGCCTAATTACGGCGAAACGCTTAACGCGTTTTCGTTCACTGTCGTCAACTTTTGGGTAAACCATTGGTGCGCGTTCTTTTTCCCGCTCGTGTGCGTTGCGCTCGGCGAATTCGAACGCCCGAACAAAAAGAGTTTTGCCTTGTCGATGTTGTGGTTTTTAGGCTATTACGTTTTCGTGCTGTTTTTAAACGTTTTCTTTACGGCGCGGGGCAAAAACGTCGATTACTTCTTCATCAACAGCGATTTTATCGCCGACAAGCTCGGCAATTGGGCGGAAAAACTGTATAACGGAACGATTAAGATTTCGCTCGGCGGTTACGATTACGTTTTCCACCCGTTGTATCAGGTTTTATTTTACCTCGTATACGTTGCGATGGGACTCGGAATGTGGTTTTTGTACGAACTCATGTTCAACGTCGCCGCGGCGCATATCGAACTGCACGAAAAGCTCAAAAAAATCAGACTTGACAAATACGCGCTTACCGCCGCGCTCAACGGGCGGAGTTTGGACGAACCTATGGATAAAGACGCAGGTATAAAATTACAATTGAAAAACTTTTCCAAACGTTACGGCGCGAACAAGCATTACGCCGTACACGAGGCGAATTTAGAAGTAAACGGCGGCGAGATTTTCGGGTTTTTGGGCCCGAACGGCGCAGGTAAGTCCACGATTATAAAGTCGATTGTCGGTATTCAGCCGATAAGCGAAGGCTCTATTTCCGTTTGCGGATACGATTGCGCTAAACAAAGCGTGGAAGCAAAGCGGGTCACGGGCTTCGTACCCGACCATTACGCGCTTTACGAAAGGCTTACGGGCAGAGAATATATAAACTATATCGCGGATATTTACGAAGTGGGAAAAGCCGAACGCGACGAAAGATTGGGTAGTTACGTTAAGCTTTTCGAAATGGAAAAGTCAATCGATAATCAGATAAAGACTTATTCACACGGAATGAAACAAAAAATAACCATTATGTCCGCGCTTATACATGAGCCGAAGCTCTGGATACTCGACGAGCCGCTTACCGGGCTTGACCCCGAAAGCATATTCCAGGTTAAGGAATGTATGCGCAGACACGCCGAAAAGGGGAATATCGTATTCTTTTCGAGCCATATTATCGACGTGGTGGAAAAACTTTGCAATCGCATAGCCATAATAAAAGGCGGCGTTATTCAGTGCGTTAAAACGATAGATGAAGTCGAAGAGGTTTGTCCGCTCGAAGAATTTTATCTTAAAACGATCGGCAACGACGACTTAATCGAAAAGGAAAATCGATAATGAAACGGCTGCTTGCGTTGGTTCTTATGCAACTGAAAGACAAAATGGACTTTTCGTTCGCTAAGGACAAAAAACAACTTTTGATAAAAACGGTTCTGTCCGTCGTAAAGTTTATCGCGATAACCGTCGTATGCTATTTTGCCGTTATGCTTTGCAGAATGGCGTTGGGACTTTTCAATTCTTATGAAATTCCGTCGGCGATGAGCTTTGTTATTGCATTGTTCTTCGTTATGGCGACCCTTTCAAGCACGATAAGCCTCGTGAAGACGATGTACTACTCGGACGATAATAAAGTGCTTGTCACTTTCCCCGTTTCCGGCAACGTGGTGTTTGTTTCTAAGCTGATAGTTTTCTATTTTTACGAGCTAAGAAAAAACTTAGCTCTTCTTGCGCCGATTCTGCTCGGCTTCGGGCTTAATCTCGTGTCGCTCGGGTTTGCGCATTGGACGTTTTTTGTCGTAATGTGGTTTCCGCTCGTTGTTTACACGGCTTTGCCGGTGCTTATAGGCGCGCTTTTATCTATCCCCGCGCTCTATATTTACAGATTTTTTACGCGCTTCAGGTGGGTGGGGTACGCGGTCTTTGTCGCCGTACTCGTCGCGCTTGTATACGGAACGATTTCTTTGATTTCGATTATACCCGAAAACCTCGATTTGCCTAATCTTTGGCCGACGATAGTAAGACCTTTCATTCAAAACTTTTTATCGGGCTTTGAATCGCGGTTTATGGCGTTCACGTACCTACTAAATTGCTTTATAGGCGAAAGACATGCAAACTACACCTATTGGTGCAACTGGGTAAGCGTTCTGAAGTTTTTAAGCCTTATTGCGGTAGCCGCGGCGTTGTTCGGGCTTGTGTTTGTTACTACGAGAAACCTTTTCTACTCGATGATGAGAAAAAGCTTCGAATTTGACAAGGACCTTTCGGAAAAGAAGATAAAAAACACGAAGCACGGCGTAAAAACGACGTTCCTTTTAAAGGAAATACGGCTTATTTTCCGTTCTCGCGAAAGCACGATGACCATACTTGCCGTGTGCATAATAATGCCTATACTCGTGTTTTTGATGAATAAAATTTTTTCTGCGATAAACACTTCGATTACGGGCAACAACATGGCGTACGCGTTCAATTTGCTGATAATAACGCTGCCTATACTCGCTTCAAACTCAACCGCCGCTTCGGCGTACAGCAGAGAGGGCAGAGCGGGGTATATAACAAAAACCGAGCCTGTGAATATTTTGATACCGCTTACGGCAAAAATCGCGGTAAATGCAATTTTGTGCGCCGTGTCTTTGGCGGTTGCCGCGGCAGTGTTTGACGCATTCAACTTCTTCGGTGCGATTAACCTTGTTTTGCTTGTCTTATCCCTTGTTCTTCTGGACTTCGGGCATTTGCTGTTTTCCGCCACGCTCGATATCATGAATCCTAAAAACGAGGATTACGCAACGACGGGCGAATCGCCGAACAACGCCAACGAGAATATTTCGACGTTACTTGCCTTTATTGTTTCCGCCGTTTACGCGCTGTTTTCGTTCAAACTCTTCGGGGAAACGGTAAACGAATCGGGCAACATTACGGTGGCGTTCGTAAAACTCTTTATTATAGGCTTGCTTGTTTTCGTTGCGGCGGGGTATATGTACGTCGCGAAAATAAGGGCGTACTACTACGAAAAGTAGGTGACTGTATGAGAAAATCGGTTATACTTACCATTTTCGTCGTGTATATCGTCGCTATCGTGACCGTGGGGTTTTACGGCGCGAAAATGCGGGTTTACGACGAGATAAAACATGTCGAAAGCATTACTTGCGCGCTTGTTGCGGACGACGTGAATAAC
>CAKQSU010000139.1 GCA_934273135.1 uncultured Clostridia bacterium | reverse complement strand
GTATAAGGAGAATCTTGCGATATTGAAGATAATATCGAACAAGCTCATCGATTGTTACAACGGGTTTTTGTTTCATTGCTCGTCGCTTTTGTACGAGGGCGGCGGGTACGCTTTCGCGGCGAAAAGCGGCACGGGCAAATCTACGCACGCGCGGCTGTTAAACGAGCTTTTGGGCGATAAAATAAGCTATATAAACGACGATAAGCCGTTCGTGAGATATTTTGAGGACGAGGGAATTTTTAAAATTTACGGCAATCCCTGGAACGGCAAGCATGACTTGGGCGCAAACGTAAGCGCACCGCTTAAAGGCGTGGTTATTTTAACGCGAGGCGAAAAAGACGAGGTAAAAAGAGAAAAAGATTTTTTCCGCGTGCTTTCGTGCTTAGGCAATCAGATACTTTACCCGGAAAACGAAGCTCAGGGCGAAAAATTTTTGGAACTTGTGAGCATTCTTTTTGAAAAGGTGCCGTTTTACCTACTTAAATGCACAAAGAATATTTCCGCGGCGGAGGAAACGTATCGCGGGGTGCTAAGGGGCGAAGAACAATGAAAAACTCGCCTAAAACCTTTTTGAAAAACAGAACGGGAAAATACCGCTCGCATATAGTTTTGCTCACGATTTTGTCCTTAATTACGAGCGCGTTGGCTCTTTTAGTGTCGTATTCGACCAAATTTATCGTAAACGGCGCGACGGAAGGCGATAAACGGAAAATAATTTTCTTCGTTTGTCTGACGGTGGGCTTGCTTGTTTTCAGGATAGTTCTCGGTTGCGTTCAGTCGTATTTTTCTTCTGTGGTTCGCGCAAGAATAACCGCGGATTTAAGAAGAGGGCTTTTTGAAGATATGGTTTACGCAGACGCTCTCTCCGCCAAAAAGTATCACAGCGGCGAAATACTTAACAGATTTTCGTCCGATATCGCGGAAGTTGCCGGCGACGTAACGTACATCGCGCCGACTGCGGCAAGCGTTATCGTCCGCCTTGCCGGCACGCTCGCGCTTCTTTTTACCATGGACGTGATTTTCGCGCTCGTCTTTTTATGCGGCAGTGCTTTAACCGTCGGCATAGTGGCTCTTTACCGCAAAAAAATACGCGTTCTCCGTAAAGATATACTCTCTTCCGACGGCAAAGTCAAATCTTACGTTCAGGAAACGGTAACTTCGGCTATGACGGTGAAAG
Source organism: uncultured Clostridia bacterium (assembly GCA_934273135.1). Taxonomy (GTDB): domain Bacteria; phylum Bacillota; class Clostridia; order Christensenellales; family Borkfalkiaceae; genus UBA4636. Next base: position 2,888 of record CAKQSU010000139.1, on the reverse strand, counting down.
CCTACGACGGCGAGGGCGCGGCGAACGAGCGTTGCGCCGGGCTTGAAGAAGAACATTATAAAGCGACGATACGCTATAACGCGTTCGGCTCGGTTATGAGCGGCGTATATTCGCTCATCGGCAACGCGGGGCTTATCTTTTCAATCGTATACTTCGGCGTGGGCATTTTAGGCAGCGTCGATTACGGCAGCGCGCTTGCGGTCATACTTCTTCTTTTGGGCGTTCAGCAGCCCGTCAACACACTTTCCGCAGTGCTTACGGCGCGCGTGTCGCTTTTTGTAAGCGCGGCTCGGCTCGAAGAGCTGTCGGCTTTAAAAAACGGGTTTGTCGAAAAAATCCCCGTCGGCGAATTTACGTCGCTCAAAGCCGAAAACGTAAGTTTTTCTTACGGCGACAAAAACGTCGTTTCGGAAGCGGATTTTTACATAAAACGCGGCGAAAAGGTGTGCCTCGAAGGCGGGAGCGGACAAGGAAAAACGACATTCTTTGCACTGCTTACGGGCGCGTATTCGCCGAGCGGGGGCAAGATTGAAATAACGACGGAAAAAGGGGTTTTTCCGCCCGAAAAAATATCGGGGCTGTTCGCTTACGTTCCGCAAGGCAATTATCTTTTTTCCGGAACGATACGGGATAACCTTACATGTTTTTCTCGCGGCGCGGGAACGGAAGAATCGCTTAAAAAGGCTTTGTCGCTTGCGGACGCGGGTTTCGTGTACTCGCTCAAAGACGGGCTTGATACCGTCTTGACCGAGCGGGGCGGCGGGCTTAGCGAGGGGCAACTTCAAAGGCTGTCGATTGCGCGCGCCATAGCTTCCGACAGGCAAATAATACTTTTCGACGAAGCCACTTCCGCGCTCGATAAGGAAACGGAAGAAAAAGTAGTCAAAAATCTTGTCGGAATGACCGACAAGACATGTATATTCATAAGTCACAGAAAAAAACCTTCGGAGTACGCCGACAGAACGATAAAAATTATCGACGGCAAATTCTACGAATAGTTTTCGGATAACTTCAATAATAACGAAAAAAAGGGAGATTTTTTATGAAAATCAATAAGAACTTCGTCGTCCGCGCGATTGGCGAAACGGACGGCAAAAAATCGTATTACGCGATTGCGGTGGGCAAAGCCGCAAAGGACTTTAAGGGTATGGTCAAGCTTAACGAAACGGCGCACGAAGTGTACGAATACGTTAAGGCGGGCTTAACCGAAGAGGAAATCGTAGAAAAAATGTTTTCGATTTACGACGCCGAAAGAAGCGTTATCGAAGAAAACGTAAAAACAACGCTCGCAACGCTTAAAAGCGTCAACGCCGTTATCGATTAAGCTATGGACTGTAATTTAAGCGGTAACATAGAAAGCGTTCTTTTAAGCGAAGGGCGATATATTTCGACTACGAAAGGCGTTTCCATGCTGCCGATGATAAAAACGGGCAGGGACGTCGTTATCGTCGAGCCTAAAAACGGTCGGCTCAAAAAATACGACGTCGCGCTTTACCGACGCGGCGAAGCTTACGTTTTGCACCGCGTCGTCGATGTTACGGACGATGGGTATATAATCCGCGGCGACAACACTTACGCCGACGAAGTTGTTCCCGAAGCAGACGTTTTCGGCGTGCTTACCGAGTATTACCGCGGCAAAAAACTTATCCCCGTAACCGACGAAAAGTACCAAAAATATGCCGAAAAACGGGTGAAAAGTTACCCTCAAAGACGGGAAAGGCACATTTTTAAGAGAAAAATCAAGAACTTCATCAAAAAAATAATAGGAAGAAAATAATCGAATGAATACAGTTTTAACAAGCGAATATATAGTTAAGAACCGCGACGTCGGGTTTGACAGCCTTTTCAAGCCCTCGGCTTTGCTCGAACTTTTCGAGGACCTCGTTTCGGTAAACAGCAAGGATATCGGTATCGACATACAAACGGTCAGAAGTTACGGAATAAAGTGGATAATCACTAAAATCATCGTAAAAATAAAAAAAACGCCGAGGTTCGGCGAAAAGATAATAATTTCCACCTGGCCCAAAAAACCGGGCGCGATAAAGTGCTTGAGATACTTTACCGTAAAAAACGAAGCGGGCGAAAGTCTGGTCGATATCTCGTCCGTGTGGTGCGTTTTAGGCATTGAAGACGACAAAATTATGCGCGCGTCGGAAGTGAAAATGCCCGCCGACGCGGTTTTCAGCGAGGAAGAAGCCGAAGTGAGCGGCATACCCCGCCCCGTTTCCGCGCTCGACGGAAAACTCATGTTCGATTACAAATTTTCTTACGGCGACATAGACATAAACCGCCATGTCAACAACATTGCGTACTTGCGCCTTGCCGAAAACGTTTTTTCTTTTTGTGAGCTTGAGAAAAAGCGCGTAGTCGGCTTCGAAACGGACTTCCTCGCTCAAAGTTTTGAGGGAGAAAAAGCCTCTGCTTACCGCCGCGACGACGGCAACGTCGTTTACGTTTCGATTCTCGTCGCAGGTAAAGAAGTTTTCCGTTGCTCATTCTTACTTGAAGATATTTGATAGCGGCAAGCAAAAAGGAGAAAACTATCCGAAAAAGACTAATGTCTTTTAGAACGCAAAGGATTAAAATATATGAATATCGACAAGTTGAACAAGTGGGCGGAATTACTGCTCGATACGGGAAAGAGAAATAACCTTATAAATTTCAGAGATTCGAAAGCAGGGTCGGTTGAGGTCGTATCTCCGAGCTTCGATGCGTTGTTTTCTAAAATCGAACAATCGACGACTTTTGAAGTCTTCAATCCTAAATTTGCGAACGACGATGACGAATTATATGACGACGGGGAAGATGACGAGGAAAAGAAGAACCTTTCGAAAGAAGCTTTTGTCGGCTTATATGAACGCCAATTGAAAAAGAATAAACAGATTCTT
>CAKQSU010000138.1 GCA_934273135.1 uncultured Clostridia bacterium | reverse complement strand
CCCGCGGATAGGGCGATAACCGCCCTATCCGCGGACTTTTTGCTGTTTTTGGTGTTGACCGTCCGCTTTATATGTTCCTGCTTTCATGACAAGAAAAATATATGATTTGACTCTTTTTTGAAAGAGCAAGCAAAACGGACTTTGCCTTTTCCAAGTAGTTTTTGTCGAGATTGACAAACGGGTCGTCAAGGATTAAAAACGGCTTTTCGTTCGAATACATGTTATCTATCAAAGCCAAGCGAAAACATAACGCGCAAACGCTTTTTTGACCGCTGCTCAAATGCTCGTCGCTTCTTTCAATGCCGTTATAATCGAAACGAATGTTAAAGTCGGAATCCATCACGACCTTTTCGCCGATAACCTTTTCTATCGAATCGGAGTAAGACTTAAACGAATCGCGAATAGGCTTTATGTACTTTTCTTTCAAAGCTCTGTCGGCGTTTGTTAAAAATTCAATCGTTTTAGTAAGAATTTCGTACTCGTATTTATATTTTTTCAAATTTTCGTTTCGCTCTTCCAACTCGGATTTTAAGGAGTCTTCTTTTTCGACTTCCGTTTCGTCTTCGGATATAGCCAACGCCAATACTCCTCTGTTCTTTTGAATTTCGGACAGCTCTTTGTTGATTTCTTCGATGTCGACAACGGTTCCGTCCGGTTTTCCTGTCAAGCCCGCTTCCTGCTTGTACTTCTCGGCATCTTCTTTCAACTTTTTAAGGTCTTGTTCGACTGTCTGCAACGTTCTTAAATCTTCGGTTATACTTTTTAACGTTTGCGACGGACTATCGCTTTCCTTGCCGTATTTTTTAAAGAAGTTCGATATTATTTCGCCGTTTCTGTTTATCTTTTCTTTTAAAACTTCTTCACCCGCCATAAAAGCTTCTTCTCGCCTTTTGAGAGAAAAATATTCGGAAACGCTTGTTTTTAATTCGGTAAACGCCGAAAAATAATTTTCATCGAATATTCCGAATTCGTTAAAAATCTTCTTCAGTTCGGCTTGAACGGCTTTCAACTCGGTTTCGTCTTCGGAAAGCCTTGAAGCCGCAATGTTTTTCTTCGCTAAAAATTCGATATACCGATCGTTATCGCGCAAGAAACAAGTCACGGCATACTGAACGCCATTGTCGCAAGAATAAGAGTACGGAGCTAAAATGTTCGATATTTCAAATTCCAAGTCTCTTTTAACCGCTAACAATTGAGTCTTTTGAGGATCTTCGACCCCCACCGACCGTAGCGCAAGGTTTGACTTTTTGTTTAAATACAAAAACGCTTCCGCCACTAAGCCGACAAGCCCGAGCGCAAGAATTATAACGCCGACCACAACGCTGAACAATGCCGTTATAACTCCGACCAAGAGCATAACGCTGCATACGGCAAGCAATAATATATCGGTTTTTGTCAATACGGGCTTAGGTTTTTCTATAGTCGCCGACGACTACAAATTGTTATACGCCTGCTCCGTTTCACGATATCTTTCGAATTTCTCTTTTATCTCTTCAACTTCTTGCTTAGTCGGTTTATGAGCGGCAAAATGCTTTTTGAACTCTGCTTCTTCCTCGTCGTTGTTTTCCGATTTTATCGTTTTTATTCTTACTTCAAGGGATCTCGCATTATCGATTTTTTCGTCTATGCTTTCCATCAGGCTTTCATCGGGAACACCGATAACAAACTTTTGCTTTAACGAGGATAATTTTTGTCTGTCTTCTTCACTGAATTTGTTGTTTTTGCTTACTGCAACATCCTTGTTGTATTCGCTAACCGCGTTCTCTGTTTCTTCGATTTCGGACGACTGCGGTAAACCTGACGGGTAAAGCTCCTTTATTTTTGCTATTCTATCTTCCTTTTCGCTTATCCCGCTTAACATTCTCTCGTAATTAGCCCACTTCGTCAACACGACGTTTTTTGTCTGCGCAACGGCGATTTTTTCGGATATATCATCAATTTTTTTATTATATTCTTCAAACTTTTCGTATTTTTCGACCAAACCGCTACGAACGCTTTCCAGGTTACTTATTTTTTCTTTTAACGTTTGTACGGCTTCTCTTTCGTCTTGAATTAAGCCGGCAGACAACCTTTGTTTTTTGTATTCCTTAGCTTTCTTTTCAAGCCTGTCGATAGCGGCTTCGAAACTGCTTTCATCGTCGCTTCCTTCGAGAAAGCTTTTTAATTTTGTGTTTATTCCGTCGGTAGAAGAAAGTTCGAAATCGCGCCCGTTGAGAAAAACGGTACGTTCAAACGATTCTCGGTCTATTTCGAATATCACTTCGCCTATATTGTCCGCCAAATCTTCGCACAATATGCCGTTACGATAAACCCTCGTTAAGTCCTTCGTATTACTGGTTTTATCGAATTCTCTTTCTATTTTGTATTCATTGCCTTTCCATTCGAAAACAACGTTTCCGCCGTATACGCCGCCGTTAAACGGACAAAAATGCGCGCGGTCGTTGAACTTGCTGTTTTTCCTCGTGGAATCCATACCGAAAAACATAGCTTCCAAAAAAGCAGCCAACGTAGTTTTGCCATAGCCGTTTTCTCGGCATATGCTCGTCAATCCGTCATCGAAAAATATATCTTTGTCAGAAAACTTACCGAAGTTAATTATGTGACACGATTTAAGTCTCATAGGTCAATCTCCTCGCCTTTTAGGGCTTTTAGTCCACAACGAACGATCATCTTTTTATCGTCTTCCGATATATCGTCTGCGGCGAATACGTTTCGGATAAATTCGCTTTTGAGAGATACCCCTTTCGCAAACGATTCGATATCTATTTTCTTCGTTGTTTTATCTTTAACGTTGACGAAAAAGCATTTGTTTGCAAGATACTTTTCGATATCCCTGCTCATGTTTTCCGTTTCGATATCGACTTCGCCGACGAGATTTATTCGATAAATATTTTTCTTTTCAAACTTGAATTTTTCGATTATTAAATTAAAAGCGGAGTATGCGTCCTTTGCCTCCGAAATATCCACGTCTACTTCTATAATCTTTCTTTCCGCAAAATCGATAAACTTACGTTCTAATTTGCCGTTCGACGCATCTATGAGAACAAAACCATGGTCGCCCGTCTCGTCAAAGCCCCTGCCCTCAAGACAACCGCTGTATGCGTATTCGCCCCGTTCATCTATTCGCCCCGATTGCAACTTATGTACATGACCTAACGCAAGATAGTCGATATTTTTGTTGCGGAGTTTTTTAAGGCAAACTTTTTCCACGCCCATGGTATCGGCAATCTGACCGTGCAAAACGACGATGTTCTTTTTATCGGGGTTTAATTCGAGAGAAGAATATAACGAGGTCGCGTTGTCACCCGTCATTTCTATACCGCTTATTACGATATCTCCGTATTCGAACGCAGTCCAGCGAGAACCGAAAGTTTTTAAGTTTTTTATGTCTTCGCAAACGTAACCGCCTAAGTCATGGTTGCCTTTTAAATACAAAAAATCGATTTGCGGGTGCTTTTTCACCACGCTGTAAAAAAAATCTTTGTCTTTCTTGAACGGTATGTCGTAGTCAAATACGTCGCCCGCCAATATAATGACCGGAACGCCGTTATCGGTAGCGTAATCCACCATTCTCGAGAAGGTGTTCCTTATTTCGGTTTTTCGCTTGTCGGCAATTTCTTTAGGGAACTTTGAGTCCATTTTTGAACCGAGATGAATGTCGGCTGTGTGTATTATTTTCATAAATACCCCCTCTTATGTGATTTTTATAGGCAAGTAAGCTTATTTATCTAAAGCGACACGCTCTTATGGAGTATTATACCACCTCTTATATAGTTTGTCAACCCAGCCTTCAACTTTGATTTACCTAAAATTTTTATGAAAAAATCCTCGAAACAGTTACATCAAACTTATCGAGGAGAATTTTATCGTTATTATTTCGTTTTTGATACTATGTTGTAACTTACGTCGGTCAGGAGTTTGATTTTTTCGGCATCGGCGCGGGATAGAAGAACGGATACCCAGTGGATTTTGTTCATGTGATACGCCGGGAAAACCGAAAGGTTGTCGATAAAGTCCGCGGAGAGTTCCGGCGGGCATTTCAAGTTTACTACGTCCTCTTTCTCGCCGCTTAATCCGAACTTTTCAG
>CAKQSU010000137.1 GCA_934273135.1 uncultured Clostridia bacterium | reverse complement strand
GCTCGGCATAGAGCTTGAACTCAAAATGGAAAAAACCGCAGAAGAGGCTCTTGCCGAAGGCTTTAACGAAGAAGCGGACGATCCCGCCGATTGCGTTACCCGTCCTCCCGTCGTCACGGTTATGGGACACGTCGACCACGGCAAAACATCCCTTCTCGACTATATCCGTTCGGCGCACGTCACCGCGGGCGAAGCGGGCGGCATAACCCAGCATATAGGCGCGTATTCCGTCAATTATCAGGGTCACCCGATAACCTTTATCGATACCCCGGGTCACGCGGCGTTCACTTCGATGCGTCAGCGCGGCGCGCAAGTGACCGATATCGCGGTTATAGTTATCGCGGCGGACGACGGCATTATGCCGCAGACGGTTGAAGCAATCAACCACGCAAAAGCGGCTAACGTTTCGGTCATTATTGCGGCTAACAAAATAGATAAGCCGCATGCCGACGTCGAAAAAATCAAAAAACAGCTCGCCGATATGGAAATTCTCGTCGAAGAATGGGGCGGCGACGTAATACTTTGCCCCGTTTCGGCAAAGACGGGCGAGGGCGTAGACGGGCTTTTGGAAAGCATACTTTTAGTTGCCGAAATGCGCGAACTCAAAGCCAACCCCAACCGTAAAGCAAAGGGCGCGGTACTCGAAGCCAAGCTCGATAAAGGCAAAGGTCCCGTCGCTTCGATTCTCGTTCAGAACGGAACGCTCAGAACCGGCGACTATATCGTCGCAGGCACTTCTACCGGTAAGGTAAGGGCTATGTTCGACGATAAGGGCAGAATGGTCAAAGAAGCCGGTCCTTCGGTAGCCGTTTCGGTAATCGGCTTAGAAGAAGTCCCCAACGCGGGCGATATCATCTTTGCGGTCGAACAAGAAAAACTTTCCAAGCTCGTAGCGGCTGAAAGAAAGAATAAAGAAAGAGAGGAAATGATTCGCCGTAGCGAAAAGGTTACTCTCGACGACCTCTTCTCTAAGATAGGCGACGGCAACACTTTGAACCTCAACATTATCATTAAAGCCGACGTCCAAGGCTCCGTCGAAGCGGTTAAGCAGTCCTTAACGGAACTTTCCAATGCGGAAGTCAAAATCAACGTAATTCACGCCGCAGTCGGCGCGATAAACGAAACCGACGTTATGCTTGCCGATTCTTCCAACTCGATTATAATCGGCTTCAACGTTCGTCCGGACGCAAAGGCGAAAGCTTTGGCGGAACGCACCAAAACGGACATCAAACTTTATCGCATAATCTACGAAGCGATAGACGACATCAAAGCCGCAATGAAGGGTATGCTCGCGCCTAAGTTTACCGACGTTTACATGGGTAAGGCAGAGGTACGCGAAACGTTCAAGATTACCGGCGTAGGCACCGTTGCGGGTTGTTACGTTACCGACGGCAAGATTGTAAGAAGCGGCAAGCTTCGTATCTACCGCGACGACGTAATGATTTGCGAAGGCAACGTTTTACAGCTCAAACGCTTTAAAGACGACGTTAAGGAAGTTGCCGCCGGCTATGAGTGCGGTATGTCGATTGAAAACTTTAACGATATTAAAATCGGTGATTTTATCGAATGTTATATCGTAGAAGAGAAAAAGGACTGATTTTAAATGAACGGAAAACGTGAAAAAAGGCTCGAAAAAGAGTTCCGTAAAAACATTTACGAACTTTTAACGAGCAAAATAAAAAATCCGTATATAACGGAAATGTTTGCGATAACTGCCGTCACCGTGACGAGCGACCTCGAAACGGCGGACGTTTTCGTGAGCGTATTTTCGGGCAGCGAAGAAGCAAAGCAGAGAACTTTTGAAGCAATCGCTTCTTCCGCCGCCGAAATAAGAAAGCTTTTATCTCGCGAAATGCACATAAGGACCGTGCCGAGATTAAACTTCAAAAAGGACGAATCCTTTGCTTACGGCGCAAAAATCGACGAGATTATCGACGGGTTTACCTACGGAGAAAACAATGACGATAACTGAAATAGCAAACAGAATAAAATCGTTAAAAAGCGCATTGATATTCTGTCACATCCGACCGGACGGTGACACTTTATCGTGCGCTTTTGCGCTTAAAGAAGCACTTTTTCGCTTAGGCGTAAATTCGGAAGTCGTGTGCGGCGAACAAATCCCGGAAAAGTATTCTCAAACGGGGCTTTTCGGCAAAGCTTATACGGAACCGCCCATGGGATACGAGAGCGCGATTGCGGTAGATTGCGCCACGCCCGACTTGATGGGCAGACCTTACGCCTTTTTTGAAAGGGTAAAAGGCTCTTTTTGCATAGACCACCACCCGACAAACACTCGTTATGCGGCTTACACTTTCGTCAAAGCCGCGGCGTCTTGCTCGATGATCGTTTGTGAACTCATCGAAGAAATGGGCGTGGAAATCGACGAAAAACTCGCAAATCTTCTTTTAGTCGGAATAATAACCGATTCCGGCTCGTTTTCGCACACCAACACGGATGCGGAATGTCTTTCGCTCGCCGCAAAACTTTCTAAAAAGGGCGGCGATATTCCTCGCTTAAACAGACTGCTTTTCTGTAACAAAAAGAAGGAAGAGGTGTTCCTTAAAGTCGAAGTCATGTCGAAAATGAAATTCTTTTTGGACGACAAGCTTGCGATTATCACCGTGAGAAAAGACTTGCTCGAAAAGTACAACCTCGACAGAAGCGCGACAGAGGGCTTTATCGATTTTCCGCTTAGCGTTAAAAGCGTGGAAGTAGCAATAAGCATGCTTGAAGCGGGCGATAAAAAATTCAAGCTTTCGTTCCGCTCGAAAACAATTGACGTTAGCAAAATTGCGGGCGTTTTCGGCGGCGGCGGTCATGCTCAGGCGGCGGGCGCAATGCTTTGCGGTTACTATGAAGACGTCCTCGATAAGCTCGTTTTCACCGTCGGTAACTACTTATGTTAGGTTTTATTCCCGTAAACAAGAAAAAGGGCGACACCTCGGCGTACGTCGTAAACAGAATAAAAAAGCTTGTCGGCAAAAACAAATCTTGCGGACACATGGGTACGCTCGACCCTCTCGCTTCGGGCGTTCTTCCCGTTGCGATGGGGCAGGCGACAAGGCTTTTCCCGTTCCTTTTGGATAAGCGAAAAAGCTATCTTGCGGACTTCGATTTTTCTTTTACCACGCCGTCGCTCGACCTTGAAACGGAGCCTTCTTTAACGACCGACAAACGCACTACGGAAGAAGAAATTTTGTCCGTTCTGCCGTCGCTTATCGGTGAGGTAATGCAAATTCCGCCCGCTTACAGCGCAAAATGCGTTGACGGAAAGCGGTCCTATAAGCTTGCGCGGCGCGGCGTCGAAGTGGACCTTCAACCGAAAAAGGTACAGATTGACGATATACGCCTTGTCGAGAGGATTTCGGAAACGTGTTTTCGCTTTGAAATAGATTGCCGCGGCGGAACATATATCCGTTCGATTGCAAGGGACTTGGGCGCGGCGCTCAAATTGCCCACAACGATGACGAACCTTGTGAGAACGCGTAGCGGAATTTTTACGATAGAAAATTCTTTTTCTCTTGACGAAATTGCGGAAAAAGGAATTTCTTCTTGCCTCGTCGAAGCCGATAAGACGGTTTTTTATCCGTCCTTAACTCTTTCCGCCGAAAAGGAAAAACGGCTGTTGAACGGCTTATATGACGACTTTTCGCTCGAAAACGGGTTGTATAAGGTGTACGGCGAAAGCGGCTTTTTGGGAGTTGGCGAGATAACCGAACAAAAATTAAAAATGAAAGCTTACGTAAGGGATTTATGAAAATAACGAGCGTATTCGAAAAAAACGACCTGCACCCCGTTGTCGTCCTCGGCAAGTTCGACGGACTGCACCGCGGGCATAAAACGCTTATCGACATAGCGAAAAGCATTTCCGAAAAAAACGGTAAGCCGGTCTATATTTTTACTTTCAAAGGCGGTACTTTACAAAAACTTTTGACCGATGACGAATTTTTTGCCATGTCAAAAACGCTCGGCGCGGACGGAATTATTTACGCTCCGCTTAGTAAAGAGTTTTTTGCCGTCACAAAGGACGAGTTTTTAAAACTCTTAACCGACAACTTTTCGCCGTCCGCGGTTGTTGTCGGCGAGGATTATAC
>CAKQSU010000136.1 GCA_934273135.1 uncultured Clostridia bacterium | reverse complement strand
TTCGACTTCGTAAGCAGCTTCGGGTTCGGCTATTCTTTCGATTTCCGCAATCGTCTTTTCGTCTTCTTCGGCAGCTTCTTTTATAGGCTCCTCGTCAAGACTTTCTACTTTCACAGCCGAGCTTGTTGCCGCAGTGAGATTGCCGGAGGAATATTCGCCCTCGTCCGATTTCTCGATTTTTATCTCTTGCTCTTCTTCGAAAGGCTCTTCTTCGTCTGCAAGCTCTTCGTCGTTCTCTTCGTCCTCGGGTTCGGGTTCCTCGTCTGCAAGCTCTGCTTCTTCGATTTCGTCCTCATCGATTTCTTCGTCCTCGGGTTCTTCGGAAGCTTCTTCGATTTCATAAGCCGCTTCGGGTTCGGGTTCCTCGTCCGCAAGCTCTGCTTCGTCGGGTTCGTCCTCGTCGACAGTTTCTTCCGTTTCCTCGGATTCCTCTTCGACAGGCTCTTCGTCCTCGGCTACTTTCTCGGGTTTGTCGTTGTCGCCCGCGTCCGGTTCGAAGTCAACGGCTTCTTTCCATTTTTCAAAGGTTTTTTCTTCCTCTTCCGTTTCCTCCTCCGTTTCCTCTTCGGTATCTTCCTGCTCGGACGGAACGTAAGTGCTTAAAAATTCTTCGTCCGGCTCGAAGTCTACTTTGGAGCGGTCGAAAACGAAAGGAGCTTCTTCGGCTTCGTCCGAAATTTCGAGCTTTTCCTCTTCTTCGGGCAAGTCCTCTTCGGCTTCTTCCGTCGTTTCTTCAAGCTCTTTCGGAGCGGCTGCAAGTTCTTCATCTTTTTCAGCAGCAACGGGCGTTTCTTTTTTTACTTCTTCCGTTTCCGCTTCCGCCGAAAATTTGCCGGTCTGTTCGTTTATTTCAAAAAAACTGACGGGAATGGGCTTTGGGGTGACCGAAAACCCTCCGCCCCGCGTTTTAATTTTATTCTTTTTTTTCTTTTTATCTTTGTACATTTTTACCTCCCTTCATTTCGATTATCGCTCGGGCGTTCGGTTTAATTGGTTTTTAAAAGGTAACGAAGCCCGATGTTTTTTGTTTTAGTCGCACAAGTTAAGCGCGTAGTTTAAAAGGGCGAGTTTAGAGCTGTCGTCCGGCTTTGCCATGTAGGCAATCGGAGGACAGATTACATTGACGGGCATTTCTATGTACTCGCCGAGCTTTTCTTTGCCGCCGCGAATATAAGATATTCCGCCGCCCGTTAAGTAGACCGCTAAGTTGTGCGGGAGCTTTACGCGGCTTTCCGCCATAGCCTTGTCCACCTGTTCGGCAATGTCGCCTATAACGGAGCGGGCTATATCGTTACAGTCCTTTTGCGGGAAAGACAATATTTCTTCGCCCCACGTTATTTCGTAGGCACCCTCCGCGACTTCGGGCACCGATAAGTTAAGCCGACGTTTTATTCTTTCGGCAAGCTCGAAGCTTACGTTGAGCCGTTCGTAAAGGTAAGCCGTGATGTGTCCGCCGCCTATCGGGAAAGACTTGTGATAGAGTAGCCCGCCGCCGTAACAAACGGAAAAAGTCGAAGTCGTGTACCCCGAGTCGAGAAGAAGTACGTACGAAAACCGCTCGGACGGCGAAAAGAGAAACAAACTTTCGGCGATAGCCGTCGGAACGAAAGTGATTTTTTTGACGCCGAGAGCGGAAAACGCGCTCCTCACGACGTTTAAAAAGCCTTTTTCGGCAAGGAAAAACGTAACGTAGCCGTTTATCGAGGAAGTGACTTCTTTCAAAAGCGTTTCTACACGTCTTTCGCCGTCGAGATAATACATAACGCCGCGGCGGTCTATCACCTCGTAACCGTTTTTTGCCACCGTTCCGCCCGCTTCCGTTAAAAATTCGTCGATATCGCGTTTTTTCAATCTTTTGCGGCGATTATAGTAAACGCGGTGCTGTCTGTTTTCCGTGACGCAAAAATCGCCCGGTACGCCGACGAAAATTTCGTCTATCCTCGCCTTTGCCGTATCCGCGACCGACTTGAAAGCCGATTTGAGAGCGAACACGAGGCTTTGCGGATCGTCGAGCGCGCCGTCGTAAAAACCTTCGTGCTTTACTTCGGAAATAGCTCGTATTATAAAGTTTTTGTTCACGCCGTTTTCGCCTATTAAGCCCGTGACCTTTGACGAACCGATATCGAAAACCGCAACTGCGTCCTTAAGCATCTTTTGTCTCCTTCATCGTTTTGTGTAGGTTGCCGTTACTTCGTAATTATCGCCGACTTTGACTTCGTTACAGATTATTCTGCCTTCAGTTTTTTCCCCGTCGGAAAGGGTGTTGTATTTAGCTATTCCCGCGGCGATTTTTTCCTTGCCCTTTTCGAGGACTTTGCGGACTTCTATTACTACCCCGTCGCGGAGAGTGACATGCACCGTTACGTTGCCTTTTTCCTCTTTGCGCTCGGTAACGACGACGGATAAAAGCGCGTCTCGCGGGCTTGCGAAAGAGGAAATAATTTTCGCCGTTGCTTCGACTATTCCGCCGTCCGTCACGTTAAGGTTTGACTTTTCCTTGACTTCAACCTTGTCTATCGTATCGAACGAAAGGAGAACGTTGTCGAGCCCGTCGGGGTTTTTTAGGTCTTTTCTTTTCGCGACGACGGAATATTCTTCGTCAAGGATATAATACTGCCCGTCAATAGTCGGGATTGCGAACCGCTCCTGCCTGCCGGTTAATTCGACCTTGATGGCGTTAGGGTAAATTTTCTGCACGGATTTTACTTTGAGCGACGTTTCTTCCGTAATCCTTTTTTCCACGTCCTCAACTCTTACAAACAAAAGATTGCGACCTTTGTACGAGGCAAGAACCTTTTCGGCTTTTTCGACTTCCTCATCGGTGTAAACGGAATAATAAGCGTTCACGTCGCGAACGGTAAAAAGGACATGAAAAATCATCGCCGCAAATGCGACGGTTGTCAGAACCGATAAAATTATAACGAGCCGTGCGTGCTTCATTTTGCTTTTCCTTGAACCCGCGCGCCGAGTGCGGCGAGCTTCTTTTCTATATCGAGATATCCCCTTTCGACATGCTCCATTCCTTTAACGACGGAACGCCCCTCCGCGCCGAGCGCGGCAACGATGAGCGCGGCGCCGCCTCGCAAGTCTTCCGCAGTCATTTCCGCACCGAAAATATGCTTGCCGATTACGCAAACGTCCCTACCGTTCGTTCTTACGTCCGCCCCGGTCTTTTTAAGTTCGCCTACGTACGCCGTGCGATTTTCGAAAACGGCTTCCGTCAAGGTGGTTTTGCCTTGTGCGGAGCATGCCGCCGCGATAAGCTGCGGATGCAGGTCCGTGGGAAACCCGGGGTACGGAGCCGTTATAATTTTGCCGTAACCCGCGCGCGCCGAAAAAGTTTGCATATATATATTATCATTTTTTTGTATGAGTTGGCAAGTATTATAACGGATTTTCTCGATAAGAGGCAAAATATTTCCTAAACTTGCGCCTTTTAAGAGGGCTTCGCCGCCCGCGGAGAGCGTTGCGAGCAGATATGTACCCGTTTCTATCCTGTCTTCTATCGGCGTAAAGGAAAAACCGCCGTTTAATTTTTTTACTCCGTCGATTCTGATAACGTCCGTTCCCGCGCCGCTTATATTCGCCCCCGCCCGCCGTAAAAAGCGTTGCAGGTCAACGACTTCCGGCTCCCTTGCGGCGTTCCTTATGACGGTTATGCCGTCGGCGAGCGTTGCCGCCATCATTACGTTTTCGGTTGCGCCGACGCTCGGATAACGCAAAACGACGTTGCCGCCCGTGAGATTTTGAGCAAAAAAATTCAAGGCTTCGTCCGTCTCGAAGCTGTCTATTCCGATTGCCTTTAAGGCTTCGAGGTGAATATCGACGGGGCGAGAGCCTATTTTGCAACCGCCCGGGCGAGGAACGCGGGCAACCTTGAAACGCGAAACGAGCGCGCCGACGGTGAAGAACGACGCGCGGATTTTTTGCGTGAGATTTTTTTTGAGATTGGTTGAAAATACGTCGGAAGCGTTTATATACGCGCCGTCCGAGTAAAACACGACCTTTGCGCCGAGAGAACGCAGAATTTCTGCCATGACGATTACGTCGCCTATCGCGGGGCACTCGTTTATAAAGACTTCGCCGCGTATCATAAGGC
>CAKQSU010000135.1 GCA_934273135.1 uncultured Clostridia bacterium | reverse complement strand
TAAAGAAAGTTCGTTTACGGCTTTTTGCGAAAACTTTCTCGGCGGAGAGGCGAAAGCGGACAGTCAAAGATTACAGATTATTGCGATAAAGAAGTGAAAAAAATGGGTAAAATTTATAAAGGACTTGCGTTTGACGGACAAATAGACGTCGCTATAATAGATTCCACGGACATAGTAGAGGAAGCGATAAGGCTTCACTCGCTTTCTCCGCTTGCCGCCGCCGCGCTCGGCAGAGCGATGACGGCAGTTTGCTTTATGGCGACAAACCTTAAAAACGCCGGCGACAACCTTTCCGTCACGATAGACGGCAACGGCGCGGGCGGGCAGATTGTCGTTTGCGCGGACAGTAAGCTCAATATCCGCGGCTACATAGACAACCCGAGCGTGTACTTACCGCTTAACGCCGCCGGCAAGCTCGACGTAGGCGGCTGCGTGGGCAAAAACGGTAAGATTACCGTAGTAAAGAATATGGGGCTGAAAGAGCCGTATACGGGCTGCTCGCGCCTTGTGAGCGGCGAACTTGCCGAAGACTTTTCGGCTTATTATACTTACAGCGAACAACAGCCTACGGGTATGGCTTTGGGCGTTAAAATAGGCAAAGATTTGCATTGCGCGGGCGCGGGCGGAGTCGTGTTTCAGGCGATGCCGGGAGCGACGGACGAAGTTATTACGAAAGCCGAAGAAATGCTCTCGCATTTTTCAAACATCAGCAGTATGATAGAAGCGGGCGGCGCGACGGGCGTTCTGGACGGGTATTTTCCGGACGGATTTTTCGTCGAATACGAGCCGAAATATCACTGCACATGCTCGAAAGATTACGTTGACCGCGTGCTGATAACGCTCGGCGAAAAGGAACTTTACGATTGCGTCGAAAAAGAGGGCAAGATAGAAGTAAGCTGTCATTTTTGCGATAAAAAGTACGTTTACTCAAAAAGCGACGTCGATAAACTTTTAGGAAAAGCGAATGGAAACGACTAAAAAACAAAAAGTAGTGTGGGATGGCTACGAAATCGCGTTAAGCCGCTACGACGCCGGTAATTACGAGGGCGCACTCACGCTTTTATTGAATGCCGACGAGGACGGACACGCTTCGCCGCATATTCTCGAGCTTATCGCGGCTATATACTTCGATATAGAGATGTACCGTTACAGCGTGGAATATTGGCTGAGGTACCTATCTGTTGTTTCTCGCGCCGATTACAAGGCGAAAGCATATAACGCGCTCGCCGCGTGCTACTGTCGGCTCGATATGCCCGGTCCCATGACCTATTGGTACGAAGAACAATTAAAGGTTTGCGGACCGAACGAGATGGAATACGATTACGTCCTTATGGATTACTACGACGCCGTAAACGACGCTATGCCCGACGAATTTTACTCCGTAGACAACCCGCCGTGCGACAAAATCGCGTGGGAAGGCAGCGTGCTTATTTCCGAGGGGGAATACGATGAAGCGATAAAAAAGCTTCAATCGATACCCGAAACGGACGAGCGTTACACGGACGCGCAACTCAACGTCGTAGCTTGTCTGTCCGTTATCGGCGAAGAAGAAAAGTCGATAGAAACCCTTAAAAACCTTGTCGAAAAAAAGCCCGAAAGCGGGGCGGCAAACCTTGCGTACGCGGCGTATTTTTTCGATTCGTCGCGCTTGACGGAATCCCGATATTACGCGGACAAAGCCGACGAATACGGGCTTGAAGACGAGGAAGACATGTTCCGCCTTGCCTTTTTGCTTCTTAACTTCGGCGAGGAGGATAAGGCTTTAAAACAGCTTGACGATTGTCTGTCGATTTCGCCGTATTTTTTAAAGGCGTTGATTTTAAAGGGCGAACTTTTTTACAATCGCGGCGACAAAAAGAAAGCCGCCGAGGTTTTCAAAAAACTTTACGACGTCACGCGCGGCGCAACCGCAAGGTATTATTATAATATCTCCGTTTCCGAATCGGACGATTTACCGAAAAAACTCGATTACGGCGTGATTTTGCCCAAGGAAGAGGCGGCTGCCCGGTTTGCGCACGTCGCGCTGATAATCGCGGGCGGCGAAAAGATAGTCAAAGCCGAAACAAAGGAAGTTTTGAGCGACCTTGCCGACTGGTGCTTGTTTTATCCAAACGCGCTCCAATGCGAATTTGTCAGAACGCTGCTTGTTTCGGGCAATAAAATGCGCGGTTATCTCATCGACAAGCTCGTCAGTCCGCGCGTCGACAGCGAAGCAAAGTTTGCGATAATCGAGGGGCTTGCCCGTTCGGGGTATAACAAAAAAATCTCGGCGGAAATAACGGGCGTGTATTTTACGACCAAAATAGTCCCCGCCGATTTGGGCGCGGATTTGAAAAACAACGCGTTTGCGGACGCATACTCTTTTGCATATTCCAAGATTTGTCTTTTCGACGACAGAGCGGACGAACTTATCGATTACGCTTGCGATATGTTTTATTACGCGCTCGATAACCACACCTTCGACCGCGCGGACGACAAAAACGCGCTCGCCGCGGCTATGCTTTATGCGGGCGGTTACGGCGTGATTAAACAAAAGGGCTTTATCGAACACGTTCTTATGACGAGCAAGAAAAAGATGAAAGAAATGTTGAGTATTACGGGAGGTACCGAAAATGAGTAAGGTTGTAGATATCGAGAAAATTTTTGCCGATTTCGTAAAAGATTATCTTGTTAAAAACAAAGGCAAAATTAAGCCGGACGAAATAGAATCGCGCACGGCGGAGCTTTACGATTCCTTTGAAACAACGCCTTGCGCCGCCTTGGACGAAAAAACTCCTAAAAATTATTACGCCGACGAAAAGGACCTTTTGGGGCTTTTGAAAAAGCACGTCGAAGCGGGCGTACCCGTGAACGAATACCTGACGGAAGAAATAAAAAAGCGGGTTGACAAAAAGACGCTCGCCGCGGTTTTGACCGATGAAAACGAGGACGAAGAAGTAATCGAAACCGTGCTTGACATACTCGTCGAATCGGACCCCGAAAACTGCGTTAACGAACTTATAGCCGTACTTTTCAACAAAAAACTATGCTCTCACGCGATTGACGACGCCGTTGACGCGCTTATTCCTTTTGCGGACGAAGTCGCCGAAAAAATTCTTAAAAGAATGAAAGAAGAAAACAGAACCGAAAGCTACTTCGTCGAAATTTTGTCGCATTGCCTCGTAAAAAGAGACGAAATAAAAAGGCTCATCATAGACGGACTTTCGGCGGGCGAAAAAGTGCCGGAATACGCAAATTACGCAAGAATTTATGACGACGAAAGCATGCTCTTTGACTTAAAAAGAATTTTAGCTTCCCTTTCCGATTACGTTTCGTATAAGGAACTCAAAATGACGATAGAAAGCCTCGGCGGCGAGGCGGACGAACGCGATTTCACTTACGATAAGGATTTTATCGCAATAAAGGCTGCGGAGGCAAAGGCGGCGGAAGATGAGCGTAAAGATTAAAACCGGCGGTTTTGCCGACCTTGACGCAAGCAAGTTTTTCGGCGAGATACTGCTCCCCGAAAAGTGGCTTAAAGACGGCATTTTCGGCGAAACTGAAATTTTCTTTTGTCAAATCAATCTCGAAGATTTTTCTTCTTACGACGTCGGCAATCTTTTGCCGCACGAGGGAATGTTATACTTCTTTTTGGACCTTGAAAAGGTACCCGCCGAGGGCATTGTTCGTTACTATGACGGCTTACCCGAGGCTTACACCGACTTTAACGAAGAGGCGGACGCGGGTTACGACGTCGAAACGGAACTCCCTATCGTTTTTGAGCGTGGCGCGGACGAAAAAACCGCAATGCTTTGCCGCGACGAAAAGGTTTTCGATAACGAAGTTTGCCTTTTAAGGTTCTGCCCGAGAGAGTTTGAAGAGCTTGATTTTTTAAACGACATCGACGGCAACGTGTACTTTGTCATAGATAAAGAAAGCTTAAAAAAGCGTGACTTTTCGGCAGTAAAGCTCGTTGTGGGATAAGCAAAATAACGCTTCGATGAATAAAAACGACAAAAAATCATTTCGGCTTTAATAAAATATCGTAAAATTATCGAAAAAAACTTGCTAAAATTTTGCGGATATGGTAATATATTCAAGCTGAAATAAATTCGGCCTCATGGTCAAGCGGTTAAG
>CAKQSU010000134.1 GCA_934273135.1 uncultured Clostridia bacterium | reverse complement strand
ATAAAACACAGCAATTTTTTCATATCAGAAAGAAAACCTCTTACTGTACCATAATATGCGCCAAAGCGCGAAAGGCGACAAACAATTGACGGCTTTTTAAAACTAAATTTGCGCTTTCGCTTATTTCGTTTGACATTTTTGCATTTAATATATATAATTTAATAGTTATAATAACTATATTGCGGGAGGATATCCCTTTCATGGATATGCCAAAGACTTACTCTCCTAAAGAGTTTGAAGAAAAAATTTATAAAAACTGGGAAGATAACGGCTATTTTAAGGCTAAGGTCAACCCCGATAAGGTGCCTTTTACGATAGTCATTCCTCCCCCTAACATCACGGGTCAGCTCCATATCGGTCACGCCCTCGACGAAACTTTGCAAGACGCTATCATCAGATTCAAGAGAATGCAGGGATACGAAGCTTTGTGGCTCCCCGGGACTGACCATGCTTCGATAGCGACAGAAGTAAAAATCGTCAACCTCGTTAAAGAAGAAGAGGGCTTATCGAAAGAACAGCTCGGCAGAGAGGGCTTTTTGAAACGCGCCTGGGCGTGGAAAGAAAAATACGGCGGAAGAATCGTTGAACAATTAAAACGTTTAGGCTCGTCCTGCGATTGGTCGAGGCTTAGTTTTACTATGGACGAAAAATGTTCCAAAGCCGTAAAAGAAGTCTTTGTCAACCTTTACAACAAAGGGCTTATCTATCAGGGGAAAAAGATAATCAACTGGTGTCCGTCCTGCAAGACGGCTCTTTCCGACGCGGAAGTGGAATATTCGGAAGAACCTTCCTTCTTCTGGCATTTGCGCTACCCCGTAAAAGGCGAAGAGGGGCGTTACCTCGTTGTAGCGACCACGCGCCCCGAAACGATGCTCGGCGATACCGCGGTTGCCGTCAATCCCAAAGACGCGCGCTATAAGGACTTGGTTGGCAAAACGCTTATCCTGCCTATTCTCCATAAGGAAATCCCCGTAGTTGCGGATAACTACGTCGATATGGACTTCGGTACGGGCGCGGTTAAAATCACGCCTGCGCACGACCCTAACGACTTCGAAGTGGGTTTAAGGCATAATCTCGAAGTTATCAGAGTTATGAATGACGACGGCACGATGAACGCCTTAGCGGGAAAATACGAGGGTATGGACCGCTACGAATGCAGAAAAGCTATTGTCGAAGACCTTAAAGCGGAAGGCGCGCTCGTTAAAATCGAACCGCATACGCACAACGTGGGGCATTGCTATCGCTGCGGGTCGAGCGTTGAGCCTATTGTTTCTAAGCAGTGGTTTGTCAAAATGGAAGAGCTTGCAAAGCCCGCCATTGCCGCCGTTAAGAAAAAATCCGTTAGCTTTACGCCCGAAAGATTTACGAAAATCTACTTTAACTGGATGGAAAACATCAAAGATTGGTGCATTTCGCGGCAGCTTTGGTGGGGGCATAGAATACCCGTTTACTACTGCGACGATTGCGGCGAGGTAATGGTTTTAAAGGACGAGCCTACTAAATGCGTTAAGTGCGGTTCGACGCATATTCATCAGGACGAGGACGTACTCGACACCTGGTTTTCTTCCGCACTCTGGCCGTTTTCCACGCTCGGCTACCCCGACAAAACGCCCGACCTCGATTATTTTTACCCGACGGACGTGCTTGTCACGGGCTACGATATAATTTTCTTCTGGGTTGCAAGAATGATTTTCAGCGGAATAGAGCATATGAAGAGAATACCTTTTAAGGAAGTTCTCATTCACGGCATCGTCCGCGACGATCAGGGACGCAAAATGTCCAAATCGCTCGGCAACGGCATAGACCCCATTAAGGTTATTGACGAATACGGCGCGGATACGCTCAGATTTTCGCTCGTAAACGGCGTTGCGGCGGGCAGCGATATTCGCTTTTCTAAGGAAAAATGCGAGAGTTCGAGAAACTTTATCAATAAAATGTGGAACGCTTCAAGGTTTGTTCTTTTAAACTGCGAAGGGGCAACGATTAAGCCTATCGGGGAAGTTAAACTCGAAATCAAAGACAAGTGGATTTTAACTAAGCTCAATCAGACCATACGAAGCGTTACCGTTTCGATGCAAAAATACGACCTCGGCGTTGCGCTTTCCACGCTTCACGATTTTATGTGGTACGATTTGTGCGACTGGTACATCGAACTTTGCAAAACCGCGCTTTACGGCGAAGACGAAGTAAAAAAATCCGCTACGCTTTCCGTACTCGTATACGTTTTAAAGCAAACGCTCAAACTTCTGCACCCGTTTATTCCGTTCGTAACGGAAGAAATTTATTCTAATATCCCGGGCGTTACGGAGAGCATAATGATTTCCGCATATCCTAAGTACAACGCTAAGTTACACTACACAAAGGAAACGGAAAAAATGAATTCCGTTATGGAAATCATTAAAGCCGTAAGGCAAATCAAAGCGAGCGCGAACGCCGCGCCGAGCAAAAAAGTAGACCTCTACGTCGTTACCGCAAACAAAAAACTCGTAAGCGATTGCGCGGAGCTTATTTATAAGCTTGCGGGCGTACAGAGCGTTAAGTTTATCGAATCAAAGGACGAAATCAACGAGAAAGTTTTCACCGCTATTTTAACGGGCTTTGAACTTTACGTTCCGCTCGGCGAACTCGTGGACGTTGAAAAAGAGGTTGCCAAGCTCAAAGACGAACTTGTTAAAACCGAAGAGGAAATCGCAAGGGCGGAAGGCAAACTCAACAATCAGGGCTTTATCGCAAAAGCCCCCAAACAGCTTGTGGAAAACGAGAAAAAGAAGCTCGACGACTACAAAGCTAAAAAGGAAAAGCTCTTGGAGAGCATAAAAGAATACAGCAATTAACGTTACGAAAGAGCCGTTCGAATTTTTCTCGGCTCTTTTCGTGAAAAGGATTTAAATGAAAAATAATAAAAGTTTAAAAGTAAGATTTTTAGGCGGCGTAGGAGAAATCGGGAAAAACATGACCGTACTCGAATACGGTAAAGACATAATCATTATCGACGCCGGTCTTACGTTTCCGTCGCCCGATATGCCGGGAATCGATCTCGTTATACCGGATACGACTTACCTAATTAACAACAAAGACCGCATACGCGGGCTTGTGCTGACCCATGGACATGAGGACCATATCGGTTCCGTTCCGTACCTTATTAAGGACGTCAATATTCCCGTTTACGGCACGAAAATGACGCTTACGTTAGCGGAGTCCAAAATCAAAGAATTCAATATCGACAACTACGATTTTCGCGTCGTCAAACCGAGAGACAGAATAAACTTGGGGTGCTTTCAGGTCGAATTTATCAACGTGAATCACTCTATTTCCGGCTCGTGCGCGCTTGCTATCACAACGCCCGTGGGCGTAGTTTTCCATACGGGCGACTTCAAAATCGACTTAACCCCGATAAACGGCGAAATCATCGACTTGTCGAGGCTTTCGGAATTGGGCAAAAAAGGCGTGCTTTTAATGCTTGCCGAGTCCACGAACGTCGAAAGAGCGGGATACACGATGAGCGAAACGGTTGTCGGAAAAACGCTTGACCATCTGTTTATCGATAACGCAAAAAGACGGCTTATCATCGCGACTTTTTCGTCGAACGTTCAAAGAATACAACAGATTATCGACCTTGCCGCAAAGCATAAACGCAAAGTCGCGCTTTCGGGACGCAGCATGTTAAACGTTACCGAAGCCGCGCAATCCATCGGCGAACTAACCATCCCCAAAGGCATACTCGTCGATATCGACAGAATAAAAAACATTGCCGATAAAGACCTTTGCATTATCTCTACTGGCTCGCAAGGAGAGCCTATGAGCGTGCTTACGCGTATGGCTGCCGATGATTTTCAGCAAGTAAAAATCACCGATAACGACACGATTATTATATCGGCTTCGCCGATACCGGGGAACGAAAGAAGCATTTATCAGGTTATAAACAACCTCTATAAAAAGGGCGCGGAAGTCGTATACGATTCGATTGAAAAAATTCACGTTTCGGGACACGCCTGCCAGGAGGAACTCAAAATCATTCATTCTCTCATCAAGCCCAAATTCTTTATTCCCGTACACGGCGAATACCGCCACCTTAAAAAGCACATTAGCCTTGCAAAATCGCTCGGAATGAAGGACCATCAAATG
>CAKQSU010000133.1 GCA_934273135.1 uncultured Clostridia bacterium | reverse complement strand
TGGTCGATAACGAAGCTTTCACCTATCTTTGCGCCCGGGTTAATGTCTATGCCCGTCTTTGAGTGAGCGATTTCCGTCATCATGCGCGGAATAAGCGGAACTGATTGCTCGTAAAGAACGTGCGCAAGCCTGTACGTAAAAGTCGCTTCTATCCCGGGGTAAGTCAGAATTATCAGGTCGGGGTCGGTTGCGGCGGGGTCGCCGGCAAGCGTTGCCATAACGTCCTTTTTGAAAACTTCGAAAACAAACGGCAGCGCGGAGAAAAATTCGTCGGATATTTTTTCGGCTTTTTCTATAGCCTTTTTGCAGTCGCTTTTTTCGCCTTTTGCCTCGCACAGATACGAGAAAGCCGAGGCTATAAGTCGTTTAAGCCGCTCTTTTATGCTTTCGGCTTGTCTTACGCAAGCGTCGTTATCCGCTTCGCATGAAAAGCAAAAAGGATAAATCAGCTTTTTTAGCTCGTCTAAAAGGGCTTTCACCTCGTCTTTATCGGGAAGGTCGAAAATACGCGCCTTGGAGAGCTTTTCTTTGCTTTTATCGATAAGTCCCTCTATACATTCGTTAACGACGCTTTTTTTCTTCTTTTCCATGAAAAAACTTCCTTTGATTATTCTTGCGGTTTTACTTCTTCTTCCTTGTTTTCGGGCATCAGTTTTTCTCTGATTTCTTTGTCAAGGCGTTCGAAAACTTCCGGGTTGGAAGCAAGATATTCTTTCGCCTTATCTCTGCCTTGCGCAATCTTGTCGCCGTTTATCGCAAACCACGAGCCGCTCTTGTCGATAAGCCCGAGTTCCACGCCTAAATCAAGCACGCAACCGGTGTTGGATATACCGCGACCGTAGATAATGTCGAATTCGGCGGTACGGAACGGAGGAGCAAGCTTGTTTTTGACGATTTTTGCTTTCGTTCTGTTGCCTATCATACCCGAAGAATCTTTGATGGCGTCGGCTTTTCTGACGTCTATACGAATGCTCGAATAGAATTTTAAAGCTTTGCCGCCCGTCGTTGTTTCGGGGTTGCCGAACATAACGCCGACTTTTTCGCGAAGCTGGTTAATGAATATCACGCAAGTTTTACTCTTGTTTGTGATTGCCGTGAGCTTTCTTAAAGCCTGGCTCATAAGGCGGGCTTGCAAACCGACGTGATTGTCGCCCATATCGCCCTCTATTTCCGCCTTAGGCGTGAGAGCCGCTACGGAGTCGATAACGATAAGGTCAACCGCGCCGCTGCGGACTAAGCTGTCGGTGATATCGAGAGCCTGTTCGCCGGTGTCCGGCTGAGAAACGTAAAGATTGTCGAGGTCAACGCCGAGGTTTGCGGCATAAGAAGGGTCAAGCGCGTGTTCTGCGTCTATAAACGCGGCGATACCGCCCGCTTTTTGCGTTTCGGCTATAACGTGAAGCGCGACCGTGGTTTTACCGGAAGATTCCGGTCCGTAAATTTCGATAATTCTGCCGCGGGGCAAGCCGCCGATACCGAGCGCCGCGTCGAGAGTAATACAGCCCGTGGAGATAACTTCCACGCCCATATCTTTCGCTTCGTCGCCGAGCTTCATGATTGCGCCCTTACCGTACTGTTTTTCTATCTGACCGAGTACCTGGTCAAGAGCTTTTTTCTTGTTTTCTTCCATTGTTCCCTCCGAAGTATGGTTTTGTTGTTTTTTTATGTTTTAGGTTAATGCTAAACGATAGATAGGCAAATTGAAAGTTGAAAGGCAAGGATAAACGTCTATCTCACTTCTACCTTCCCCCGATTTTGAAAAAATCTTTGTGGGGAAGGGGGACCGTCGTCGCGGCGACGGTGGATGAGGGGATATTGCGTAAATCCGCAATTTTCAATTATCAATTTTCAACTGCGGCACTGCCGTAGCGGCGCAGGCGCGTGCTATACGGCTTCGACTAAGCGGACTCTAAAATATCTTTAAGAGCTACAAATATCGCCGTATTCGCCGCTTTCTTGATTACATCTTCTCGGTCGCCCGAAAATTTGTATTTGTAAACTTTTACGTTTTTGTCCACGGAAACGCCGATGAAGCATAAGCCGTCCGTATCCGCCTTTTCTTTGCCGCCCGCGTAACCGGTTATGGTTATAGCAACGTTTGCAAAGCCGAAGTCGGTAATGCCCTTTGCCATTTCGTACGCTACGGGCGCGCTGACTACGCCGTTTTCCTTAATTGTTTGCTCGCTCACGGAAAGCCTGTCGATTTTCGAGCGCGTATCGTAAGTTATAAAGCCCTCGTAAAATATTTCGCTCGCGCCTTTTACGCTCACGATGTTTGCGGCTATTCTTCCGCCCGTCATCGACTCGGCGGTAGAAACTATTTTTCCGCGGAGCTTTGCCGCTTGGTAAAATCTTTCGTAAAGCGAAGTGTCGTCTTCGGCGTAAAGCTCTTGTTTAAACGCCCTTATAAAGTTTTTGACTGCGTCGTCCACAATCATTTTAGGCGTTGAATCGCTGTAAAAAACCGTTACTTTAACGTCGTCGTCAATTACTATATAATCGAAGAAAACCCCGCTATAAAGCGATGTAATGGCTTTTATGGTTTCTTTGAGCCGGCTTTCGTTCGCGCCGAAAAGCTTAAACGTAAGCGTGCCGACGTTCTTTTTCAAAACATTTTTCACTTCCGAGGCAACGTCCGTGTTTTCGCCGAGAACGACGAGCGGATATTTGCCTTTGAAAAGGTTTTCGTCCGTCTGCTTAAAGCCGTTGTCGACAAGCGTTTTTACAAAATCTTTTTCCTTGTCGAAGCCCGAAAGAAAACATATATCGCATTTTTCGCTTAAAACGGACGGAAGCTCTTTAGTAGAAGTAACTATCGAAACGCGGTCGGCAAACAAGCCCGTGGCGCGTATCTTTTCGATTATGTTTTCCACCGCTTTAAGATCCGAGCTTTTGCGCCTTTCCGAAAGGTATGCAAGATGCGTTTTCATTCCCCGATCGCCTCGCTTTCGATTTTTTCTTCGCCGGCGGAAGGCTCTTCCTTATGTTCGACCTTGCTGACCGCCTTGCTTTCGTCAAGAGCGTGAGCGTTGATGTAGAAGTAATGAACGGCGGAAACGATCGCCATTATTATCGAAAGAGCGAAGATAATAAGCCCTGCGTAATAAACCACGCGGAGCGTGTGTTCGCCCCAGATACCTTCGAAGCCTTCGTAGGTTATGAGAATAAAAATCGAGATATCTTGAAGCATCGTCTTTGTTTTGCCGAGCTTATCCGCCGCCATGACGTAACCTTTAGCCGCGGCGACCATTCTTAAACATGATATAAGGATTTCCCTTGCGATAACGACTATCGTGCAGATACTGCCTAACATGGAATACGGCGAAAAAACGCCCGTATCAACCATTAAAACGAGTGCGGAAAGGACCAAAACCTTATCGGCGGTCGAATCGAGGAATTTGCCTAAGTCCGTAATGAGATTATACTTTCTCGCAATGTAACCGTCGAGAAAATCGGTGAACGCCGCAAACGCGAATATAGCGGCGGCAACGATAAAATGCGCGGGGAATCCCCAATAGAACGCCGCGACGAAAAACGGGATAAGCGCAAGTCTTAAAATAGAGAGTTTGTTCGGTAAGTTAAGTTTCATTTTCTATTTCTCCGTATAAGTCGTATGAGGTAGCGGAAATTATTTTTACTTTATACGTTTCGCCTTCGTTTATAACGCCGTCGGACCTCAAATAAACTTTTCCGTCTATATCCGGCGCGTTGAAGTATGCCCGCCCGTAAAATAATTGTTTGTCATAGTCCAAGCCGTCGCACACGACGTCGAAGGTCTTGCCGACGAGAGAAGAAGTTATTTCTTCGACGATTGCTTGTTGAACGGCGTAAAGTCGTTTTACGCGCTGTTTTTTAACCGATTCCTTTATCTGCCCTTCTATCTTGTATGCGGGCGTGTCCTTTTCGCGCGAATAGGCGAAAAAACCGGCGTTCATAAGCTTTGCTTCTCTTAAAAAGTTTTCAAGCGTGATAACGTCCTCTTCCGTTTCGGTCGGGAAGCCTGCGATAAAGGTCGAGCGAATGACAAGCGAGGGGATTTCCCCTTTTAGCTTATTCACGAGCGCGACGTAACTTGCATAACTTCCTTTTCTGTTCATCAGTTTTAAAATTCTGTCGGAAGCGTGTTGAAGCGGAATGTCAAGGTATTTTATAAC
>CAKQSU010000132.1 GCA_934273135.1 uncultured Clostridia bacterium | reverse complement strand
CGCTTTCCCTATTCGGAAAGTATTTTTATAAGGGTTTTTCTTAAAAGCGGGTTATCCTCGTAACCGAATGTTTTTTCGGGCGGCTTTTCGCCGAGTACGATGGCTTTGTTGTTCTTTAAAACAACGATATAATCGCCGAAAAACATTGCTTCGTCCACGCTGTGAGTGACGAAAAGCACGGTGCGTTTCTGCTCCGATACTACATTTTTCAAGTCCGAAATTATTTCGGCTTTCAAGCGAATGTCAAGGGAATTGAAAGGCTCGTCGGTTAAAAGCACGTCAGACGGAAAAGCAAGGGCGCGCGCAAGGCTTACGCGTTGTTTTTCGCCGCCCGAAAGGGAAGAACAAATTCGACCGGCAAGGTGTAGAATACGGGCTTTTTCAAGCGCGGATTCGATTACTTGCTTTTTCTCTTGCTTGCCGATATCGACCGAAGAAAGCGCGAATTCGATATTTTCACAAACGGAAAGTTGCTCTATAAGCCGAGGCTGTTGAAAGACGAAAGAAGTTTTTTCAAAGCCTTCGGTTTTCCCTTCATAATCGGTGAGCGACGCCGCAACGGACAAAAGCGTGCTTTTTCCGACTCCGCTTTCGCCTAAGATAACGGATACTTTTCCATCCGGCAATTCAAGCGAAAACTTGTCGAAAATCGACTTATTGCCCCACTTCTTGGTAATGTTTATAAACTTCGGCATAGGCGCGACCTCTCAATTGTTTTGATTATGACGGCTCTTATAAGCCGAAGCAGAAGTTCGAGCGCGAAGCTCAAAAGTATGGCAAGCACGGTTACGGCGAACAGTTTTGCCGTTTCCAGGTCGGTTTTTACCTGCGTTATCAGCGTGCCTAAGTTGTTATTGACCTGATAAGCCCAGCTTTCCGCCGCGATTACGAGCTTGACGTTTAACGAAAGCGTAGAGACGGAATCGGAATAAAGGCGGGAAAAAAGCGAAGGAAGATACAGCTTTTTGATGACGTCCGCTCTTTTCACCTTAAAAGCCGAAGCCATTTCGACGAGCTTACTATCGACACCGCGTATTCCCGTCAACGCCGAGGAATAAAGAACGGGGAAAATGACTAAGAAAGCGACAATCATAGGGCTTACGCGCGAAGAAAACCACAGCAAGCAAATGAAAACCACGCTTACCGTGGGGGCGGCTCGGGCGATAACGACGAACGGATAAAGCGCGTATTCGGCGGTTTTTACCTTTGCCGACAAAAAAGCAAGCGCGACCGCCGCAACGAGCGAGATTACAAAGCTAACAAGAATTTTTATAAGAGTCGAAAACAGCGCGGCGTAAAAGACGGGCGTTACGAGATAAACGCCGACTTCCTTAAAAACGAGCGCGGGGGACGGGAACAAAAACTCCGAATTTACGATAAGCGAGACTACAAGCCAAACCGCGAGCGCGACAAGTAAAGATATCGCGCCCGTAGCAAGCCTTTTTATAAAGTTTTTTTCTATCCTAATCAAAGGTAAAACCCTTCGTCCGGAAGCTTGCCGCCGATGAAAGCAGGCTGGCTTTCGAGGATTGCTTTGAAGTAATTTTCGATAGTTTCTTTATTTTCGGAAGCGCGTTTGCAGCCGAGGTTGCAACGTTCGATTATGTCGGCGGTAAAATCTACCGTGAGCGTGCTGCCCTTTGCGGCTATAACCTCTTTAACTTCCGCGGCGTGTTCTTTCGTGTATTCCGCGTTGTTTTGGAGCTTAGCGACAAGGTCTGAGCAGAACTTTTCGTCGGAATAAATTTTCTTGCCGACGACTATTCCCGCCTGCGTGAAAGCGTTTTCGCCGACGACTGCGTTCCATTCCTTTTGAATATCCATTACTATTTTAAAGCCGAGCTTGTTGCAAGCGTTGGTTGCTGCGGGTTCGCCCAAAATCGCGTAATCGGCTTTGCCGCTTTTTACAAGCTGGTTAGCTTCCGTCGGCGCGTTTACGTAATTGATTGCGACTTTGCCTTCGAGCGCCGTTTCGCTGTCCGCATATTCAATCCCGTTGGCTTTAAGGACGTATTTAAGCGACAAATCGGGCGTGCCGCCTTTGCCTATCGTGACGACGACTTTGCCGTTAAGGTCTACCATACCGTTAAGTTCGGTTTTGCCCACCATATAGAGTATGCCGAAAACGTTTACGCTCAAAAGCTTTATGTCCTGCCCGGCGTTATAAAGCTTTGCCGCAACGTTCACGGGCATTACGGCGATATCCGCGTCGCCGCTTGCGATAGCCGTGCCGATATTAGCCGCGCCGTTATATACTTTGTAGCCGACCGTTTTGCCGCCTACCGCGTTGCCCTTATCCATAAGAGAGTAAAGCGCGAGAACGGGCGCGCCGTCCGGAGCGGCGATTATTACCTCGTCTTTTACCTTACAGCCGCTCGAAAAAACGAAAACGAAGCAGCTAAAAAAAGCCAAAACAATTGCAGAAATTCTTTTCATATTTATAACTCCTTTAAAATTTCTTTGTTTTTTAAAATTTTTTGTTTTCAACGGCGGTTTTCGCCGAGAGAATCAGTCGTCGCTGTCGGTAACGGCGGATTTAACCTTTACGTTTTCAAGTCTGCCGAGCTTGCCCGTTAAAGCGGAAATCCTTTCGTTTGTGCCGCGCACGATAACGCTTATGACGTAAACGCCGCGTTCCTTGTCAGGAATACCCATTCTGCCCATAATCAAATCGGCATTCTCGCTCAAAAGCGTCTGAACTTTTTCGGCGACGCTTCTGTCGCGTTCGATTACTATTCCTACTACGCCGAGTTTCATTTTCTTTCACCTCTTATTATGCGAAATTATTCTGTAAAACAAAACCGCGCCCGAAAGAGCGCGGCAAAAAATACATTTTACTTTCTTTTCCGACTGCGAGGAACGCTCCGCGCGGCAGGGGCAGATTCAAAAGCAAAACTTACTCTCCGACAAGCTCATCGATTGGGTTTTTATTTTTTAATCATTCTACAACATAATAAAAAATTCGTCAAGCGTTTTTAATGCGTTTTTCTTTTCGTCAATCCCTAAACGGCTATAAAACGGCAAAATATGAAAAATTTTTCGTCCTTTTGGTCTTTCGGCGAGAAAAACATTGCAAAAATTAAAAAAACGGGTTAAAAAGATTGCAAAAACAACTTTGTTTGGTGTATAATGAGCGCGTAATAAAAGATTGGAGGAATTATTTATGCCACTCGTTACATCTACAAAGATGTTTGAAAAAGCTTACAAGAACGGTTACGCCGTCGGCGCGTTCAACGTGAACAACATGGAAATCGTCCAGGGTATCACGGAAGCTTGCAAAGAAGAAAAAGCACCTGTTATTTTACAGGTTTCCAAAGGCGCGCGCGCTTACGCTAACCACACTTACCTCGTTAAGCTTGTGGAAGCAGCCGTTATCGAATGCCCGGAAATCCCCATCGTTCTTCACCTCGACCATGGTCCCGACTTCGAAACTTGCAAATCCTGCATCGACGGAGGCTTTACTTCCGTTATGATCGACGGTTCCGCTCACTCCTTTGCGGACAATATCGAACTCACCAAAAAGGTTGTTGAATACGCGCATGACCACGGCGTTGTGGTTGAAGGCGAACTCGGAACTCTTGCCGGAATCGAAGACGAAGTAAGCCACGCGGTAGGTTCTTACACCCGCCCCGAAGAAGTTTACGAATTCGTTACCAAAACGGGCGTTGACTCGCTTGCTATCGCTATCGGCACTTCGCACGGCGCGTACAAGTTTAAGCCCGAACAATGCACGCTCAACGAACAGGGCATTCTCGTTCCCCCCGCGCTCCGCTTCGACATTTTAGAAGAAGTTTCCAAGTGCCTCCCCAACTTCCCGATAGTTTTGCACGGTTCTTCTTCCGTTCCGCAGGAATACGTTAAAATGGTAAACGAATTCGGCGGAAAAATGCCTAACGCTATCGGCGTTCCCGAAGAACAGCTCCGCGAAGCAGCTAAGCTTGCCGTATGCAAAATCAATATCGACTCCGATTTGAGACTCGCTATGACCGGAACTATCAGAAAGTTCTTCGCAGAACACCCCGAAAAGTTCGACCCGAGAGAATATTTGAAGCCCGCAAGAGCCAACA
Source organism: uncultured Clostridia bacterium (assembly GCA_934273135.1). Taxonomy (GTDB): domain Bacteria; phylum Bacillota; class Clostridia; order Christensenellales; family Borkfalkiaceae; genus UBA4636. The sequence continues at coordinate 117 of CAKQSU010000132.1, read as the reverse complement.
TCAAAGAACTCGTTCGCCATAAACTTCGCGACGTTCTCGGCTGCGCAGGCAAAGCGGAAGAATGCCTTTAATTAAAGGGCTTTAAGTCTGAACACACGGACACCTCAAATAATAAAA
>CAKQSU010000131.1 GCA_934273135.1 uncultured Clostridia bacterium | reverse complement strand
ATCGATATGCCGCTAAAAGCGGCTCGATATTTGCCGTAAACGGCAATCGATATTCGCATGTAAAATGCGAGCGAAAGAGGATTAAAATAGTTATAAAAGGCTCGGAAAAGGCTTTTTGAAATGTAATTTTTAAAAATTTTTACCGCGCCCGAAAAGGAGTTTGTATGGCTGAAATTAAAAAATATTCATACGCCGTGGAGGGCGACATCGACGGCGAAAAGCTTGTGGCTAAGGTCAAGTCGCTTAAAAACGTTGCGGACGCAAAGTTTGAAAACGGAACGCTTACTTATTTTTTGCCCGATAATGCGGACGAGTACGACATACTCGTGTCTTCTATGGAAATCTGTGCGGAGTTAGGGGCGGAACTTATCGTAGGCGAAGAGCAGAACGAGCGGGAAGAAGTAAACGTTTACGAAGAATGTTCGTCGGTAGAGGAAGTTGAAGACAATCTCGAAAAGGAAGAGAAAACGAAAGGCGCGTTAGAGGACGACAGCGCGGAGTTTTCGTCCGCGGACAGAATAGTCGAAGCAAAAAAGACCTTGAAAAAGGAAAGCCTCATAAGGGGAATAGAGCTTACCGTCGCGCTTGCGTTTATGATAGCGGCTCTTTTCGTGCCGTCGTCCGACTCGCTTATTAGCTTGAAAACGATATTTTCCGTTCTTGCGTTTGCGGTCGGCGGGTACGAAGTATTCTATTCCGCTATAGCCGGAATTTTCAAAAAGAAAATCAAAAATTACGACCTTTTGGTGACGATAAGTTGCTTGTTCGGCGCGTTTTTCGGTTACGTTACGGAGATAACCGTGTTTATCGTAATCTACGCCGTAATCGACGAGGTGAACAAGTTTGCGGACAAGCTTTCCGCCGTTACTCTCGATGAAATTTTTTATACGGGCAGCATGCCGCTGACCCTCGAAAACGGCGAAAAACGCTCGGTGGAGGCGGTCGATAAGGGTGACAGGTTGTCGCTCGAACGTTACGACGTCGTACCCGCAGACGGCGTTGCGCTCACCGACGGAAAAATCGACGCATACCGCGCCGAAGGCGTTTACGAAAAGCAGATAAAAAAGGGCGACAAAGTGTTTGCCGGGAGCGTCGTTTTAAGCGACGGGCTTTTATTCGAAGCCGAAACAAAATCTTCCGAAAGTTCGCTCGCTAAAAAGAAAGAAAGTTTCTTGGAAAGGACGGAGTTTTTAAAGCGTGACGGCGGCAAGCTTTTCGCGCTCGATTTGGCGTTTGTTATAGCCGCGCTCGTCTGCTGTTTCGTCCTCCCGATATTCGCCGAGGAGTACGCGGCGGAACTTACCGCTTCCGTCGGAATATGCGTTTCCGTTATGCTCACGGCGTCGTTTTCTCTCGCGGCGTTTATCGCCTCGGAAAGCGTTTATCGCGCCATTGTCGTCGGCAAATACAGCGGCATTGATTTCGGTGCGGAGAAGGCGTTTTACGGTCTTGCGAACGCAAATTCGATAGTCGTTCGTTCGTCGGCCCTCACGGAAGGCGGCGTGTTAAAGCCCGATTCGCTCGGCGCGCTCAAAGAGCTTTACTTTGACGGCGCAAAGAACGTAACGACCGAATTCGATTGCGACGTCGAAGAAGACGACAAAAAGAAAATCGACCTTGTGGACAAGGCGTTTAAAGGCGAAAGAAAGGCGTATGCGGGCGGCGACGGAGAAGTGTCGTTCGATAAAAGCAAAACGGGCGAAAAAGTAGTAATCGAAAACGGCGAAATTTTTATGCTCCCGCTTGCTTATTCGTTGTCGAAAAAAGCCGTGAAGAGGGAAAGAACGATAAAAATCCTTTCGCCGATAGTAAAAGGCGCGTGCATTTTAGCGGCGATTTTCGTCCCCGCAACCATACTCTCGCCCGTGTACTTTGCCTGCGTTTCCGCTGCGGCAACGCTTGTTTTTGCTCTTTCCGCGCTTAACGCCGCTTCCGTGAAAGAATAAGTTTCCGCTGCTGGAACACTGTCCGGACGATATCCGGATAATTGATAGTTGAAAGTTGTGGACGATTTATATAATATTTAAAATCCGCTTTCGCTCGCATTTTACATGCGAATATCGATTGCCGTTTACGGCAAATATCGAGCCGCTTTTAGCGGCATATCGATTGCTCCGAAAGAGCAAATATCGACCCGCATGATTGCCGCCGAATATCGGCGGCGTTTTTTTTTTGCGGTGAAAAAATTTTTTTAGAAAAGATATGTCGCGGGCGCATGAAAAGCCGAAAAAAATTTTCAAAAAAAGCCTTGACAATATGTTTTTTATAAACTATACTTTAAATTAAGCGACATGGTTTTCGCCGCCGCGCGAAAAAAACGAACGTGTCAACAGCGGAGCAGAAGTGATAAGGGTAGCGATTGTAGACGACGACGGAGCGGACAGAAAAAAGATAAGGGACTGTCTTGATTTTGTCGCCCGAAAGGAAAATCAAATATTCGAGGTGTCGGAATTTTGTAATGCGGAAGCGTTTTTCATGAAATTCGATTGTAATTACGAAATAGTGTTTTTCGATATAGATATGCCTTGTTGCGACGGGATGACCGCGGCAAAAAGGCTACGGCGGATAGACAAGGTGGTTACGCTTGTATTTATAACTAATCTTGCGCAATATGCGGTTGCCGGGTACGAAGTGGACGCGCTTGACTATATCTTAAAACCCGTAGATAAATACTCGTTTTCTTTAAAAATGAAGAGAGTTTTGTCACGGACGGTAAAAAACGCGGAAGACTCCATAATGGTCCCGACGGATGACAAAGATATGATTCCGCTTAAAATTTCGACGATAAGGTACGTTGAAGTAAGAGGTCATTACGTTGTTTTTCATACTGCGGACGGGGAATATTCTCAATACTCAACGCTAAAAAGCGTAGAGGATAAATTGAGCGGGTTTTCTTTTGCGAAGTGTAACAGATGCTTCTTGGTCAATCTTGCATACATAGATAAAATTCGCGACGGCGAAGCGATTGTCGGCGGTGAAGGCTTGCAGATATCGCGCCCGCAAAGAAAGGCTTTTTTATCTGCTTTTTCGGATTATTTAGGAGGACGAAAAAATGTTTGAGACGGGTAATATAGTTTTTATGCTCGAACTTATAGGCGCGCAGAGCGTGCTTTTATATGCTTGTCCTAAAAAGAAAAATTTTTGGTTGCGCATACCCTCTGCTATTATTTTGTGCATGGTTTTGGCATACTTTTTTCCGATGTTTAACTATCCGAATGCCAATGTGTATTATGTTTTAAGGTTCTTTGTATTGCTTTCGTATACGACGGTGTTGACTATGTTTTGTTACGAACTAAAATTACGCGTAGCCGTTTCTCTTTGCGTTGCCGGGTATGCGATACAACACATAGCTTATCAATTTGCTTTTTTTCTCGTAAAAATCCCGAACTTCGGCGTGTTGAACGGGAAGCTTTTCGGCTTGTTCAAGTTCTCCGAACTAATTACCATGCCTTTAACTTTTTTTGCTTTTTGGCTTATTTTCGGACGAAGAATCGCAAGGTGCGGATATTATGCGAAAAGCGACGTTAAGCTTGACGTTATATCTATTTTTACCGTTTGTATATGCATAGTTATGACGAGAATTTCTTACGCTTTGAGCGGTTTTAATTCGGTGACTCCGCGAATTTATGCAATTATTTGCTGTTCACTCGCACTGACAATTCAGTTCTTTATATTCCGCATGCTGAGCGAGCAAGCCGAACATGAAGTTACGGAGCATATCCGGGAGGAAGAGAAAAAGCAATACGAACTAAGCAAAAAAATGATAGATACGATAAACATAAAGTGTCACGACTTAAAATTCCGTTACGGCGACGATAAACTTTTACCCGACGAAAAAGCCGAGGTAAAAGAAGCCGTGGATATTTACGACGGAATGACGCGCTCGGGCAACGACGTACTCGACGTCGTTTTAACGGAAAACTTTCTTTGTTGTTTTTCTGCCGGGATAAAGTTTACTTTTATGGGCAGCGGCGATTACGTTTCTTTTCTTTCTCCGTCCGATATTTATTCTCTTTTCGGCAACGCGCTCGAAAACGCGAGGGAAGCCGTCTCGGCGTTGGACGACGATAAAAAGGTAATATCGCTCACTATATCTAAAAAGGGACAATTCGTGTCCGTAGACGTTTCAAACTACTTTGACGGAAAAATTTCGCTTAACGACGGGTGCGTGGTAACGAAAAAGCAAACGAATAAGGAAGCGCACGGGTACGGGTTGAAAAGCATAAAGTCAATTGCCGAAAAGTACGGCGGCGACGTGCGCTTATCCTTTGCC
>CAKQSU010000130.1 GCA_934273135.1 uncultured Clostridia bacterium | reverse complement strand
GTTCTATGGTCAACCCCATTTGCGAAGCAAGCACACGCTGAACATGCCCGCCGGAAATAATTTCGGCGTTAAATTCTTTGGATAATACTTCCGCAATTGTAGATTTTCCGCTGCCCAAATCCCCCGTAAGCGAAATCCTGAATTCCATACTTCCTCGTTTTCCGTAAATTATTTTAATGATTATACTAAATTTTTTTTCGTTCGTCAAGGCATTTAAACGCCTTGTCTTTTTTTGCGGCGATTTTCGCCAAAATTCGGGACGGAGCGGCGATATTTTTTTTACCGCCGCCCTCTTTCCGAATAAAAAACTAATTGTTGACGACGTCAAGCGAGAAGTAAACTTCCGCGGGCTGGCACGAGCCGACCGAACGCAAAGTTTTGCCCTTACTCGTTCTCGAATCTTCCGGGATTTCCTTAATCGCCGAGAAGTGGTCCGCGCCGAATCTGTCGCTTATGCGAACGTAACCGTTGTCGTTTTTAAGCGCGACGGCGGCAAGCACGCTTTCGCACAATCTTGCGTCGCCGAGTTCAAACACCTTAACGCCCTTTCTTGCGCGCGCAAGCGGCGAAATCGAATCCAATTTGACGCGCTTAAACGTGCCGAACGTCGAACCCATTGCCAAAAGTTCGCCCTCGCCTATCTGGGTTGCCAAAACGAGAGTATCGTTGTCCGCAACGTCCATACCCTTTACGCCGCCGGCAACTCTGCCTTGAACGGGGATTTCGCTTATCGCTTTTAGCCCCATACCGAGCTTTGTGACAAACAAGAGCTGTTTTGATTCGTCATACGTTTCCACGTTCATAAGGCTATCGCCGTCTTTAAGTTTCATCGCCTGATAGGTCGATTTCAAGACGGTGTATTCCTGCCAATCGGTGAGTTTTATCATACCCTTTTCGGTGAAGAACAAGAGTTTGCCCTCCGGCACTTCCACGCCCTTGACGGCGTATAAAGCTACCGCTTTTTCGCCCTTTAACGCGTCCTTGAAGATATCTTCGAGCCGTACGCCCTCTATAGTCGAGCCTTTTGAATCGGGCAGGAGTTCTGGGTCTATCTTGAAGCAGTTGCCCTTATCGGTAAACGCGTAAACGAGTTGTTCGCTCGTCGCTTTCACCGCGCATTTCATTATGTCGCGCGTCGTCGGCTCGGTGTCCTCCACGCAACGCTTATAGGAAGCGGCTTTCATTTTGCGTATACGCCCTTTCGCGTTCACGCAGACTATGAAGCTTTCAACCTGTTTCACGGCGTTTTCTTTGGCGATATTGATTTCGTCTTCCGTTTCGACTATTTCGCTGCGCCGCTCGTCGCGATACTTCTTCTTTACGGCAAGCATTTCCTCTTCTACGACTTCGTACTGTCTTGCCTTGCTTGCTATTATTGCCTCGTAAGTTTTGATAAGCTCTTTCAAGTTTTTGAGTTCGAGCTTTAAGTTGTTTACTTCGAGCTTAGTTAAACGCGCCAAGCGCAAATCGAGAATGGCGTTTGCCTGCCGCTCGGACAACCCGAAAGCCTTTCTGAGATTCTGACGAGCCGTGGATGTGTCGGGCGAAGTTTTAATAATGCGGATAACCTCGTCGATATTGGTAACGGCGATGATAAGCCCTTCCAAAATATGCGCGCGTTCTTTTGCTCTGTCAAGGTCGTATTTTGTTCTGCGCAAAACCACTTGGCGTTGGAATTCCGTATAATACTTGAATATATCCAAAAGCCCGAGCTGTTGCGGCTTGCCGTCGGCAATGACTACCACGTTTATGCCGAAAGAAACTTGCAAGTCGGAATACTTAAAGAGCGCGTCGAGCGTTTTTTTGACGTTCGCGTCCTTTTTGAGCTTGATTACGGCGCGCATGCCGTTTCTGTCCGATTCGTCGTTAATCGACGCGATGTCGGCGAAAAGGTCTTTCTTTTCCTCGCAAAGCTGGTCGATTTTCGCAAGCAGTTTAGCCTTGTTCACGCCGTAAGGTATTTCGTTGATGACGATCGTCTTTTTGTCGCCTTCTTCTTCGATGTGAAGCCTCGAACGGATAAGAATTTTACCTTTGCCCGTTTCGTACGCCTTTTTTATTTCGCCGTTGGAGATTATGTAGCCGCCGGTCGGAAAGTCCGGACCTTTGACTATCTTCATCATTTCTTCAAGCTTTATTTTCGGGTTCTTCATGTACGCAACCGCGCCGTCGATAACCTCGCCTAAGTTGTGCGTCGGTATGTTCGTCGCAAGCCCTACCGCTATGCCCGTCGCGCCGTTTACTAAAAGGTTAGGAAATCTCGACGGCAAAACGTCCGGTTCTTTTATGGAATCGTCGAAGTTGGGGTTCCAGCGTACCGTGTCCTTTTCGATATCGCGGACGAGTTCGAGAGCAAGGGGCTGCAACTTTACTTCGGTGTAACGCATAGCCGCGGGCGGGTCGCCGTCTATAGAGCCGAAGTTGCCTTGCCCGTCTACGAGCGTCATGCGCATATTGTAAGGCTGAGCCAAGCGCACCATGGCGTCGTACACGGAACTGTCTCCGTGCGGGTGGTATTTTGCAAGGCAGTCACCGACTACCCTCGCGCTCTTTTTGTAGCCTTTATCCGGGAACATGCCTTGTTCGTACATGGAATACACGATACGGCGTTGAACGGGTTTTAAGCCGTCCTCGACTCTCGGCAAAGCCCTGTCGAGAATAACGTACTCGGCGTAAGGCATCATGGATTGGTGTAAAACGTCCTCTAAGTTATTTGAGATAATGCTTTCTTTCGATATTACTTCCATTATGTTTTCCTCTTTAAACAATGAGATAATCGACTTATAGCGTGACTTTTTATAATTTTAGCCGTCAACGCTCAGTCTTGATTTCTTATCTCGAAGTTATCCTCCTTGTTAAAGTCCGCATGCGTTTGAATGTAGATTTTTCTTTCTTCAAGCCCGTCGCCCATGAGTATCGTGATAAGCCTTTCCGCTTCCGCCGCGTCCTCGAGCGTTACGCGCATAAGCACGCGCGAACGGGGGTTCATCGTCGTTTCCCACAGCTGCGAAGGGTTCATTTCGCCGAGACCTTTGTAGCGTTGGAGCGAATAGCCGCGCCCGACGATATCTATCTTCTTTTTGAGTTCTTTGTCGTCGTAAGCGTATTCCACGATATCGCGCTTGAACACCTTGTAGAGCGGCGGCATGCCGATGTAAACGTGACCTTCCTGAATGAGCGGACGCATATAGCGGAAGAAGAACGTCAAAAGTATCGCTCTGATGTGTGCGCCGTCCTGGTCGGCATCGGAAAGGATAATTACTTTGTCGTACCTAAGCCCCGATATATCGAAGTCTTTACCGATGCCGGTGCCGAGCGCGGAGATTATGGAACGGATTTCTTCGTTCTTCAAAACGTCCTCTATGCGCTTTTTTTCGGCATTCATGGGCTTGCCGCGGAGCGGGAGTATTGCCTGGTGCTGACGGTCGCGACCTTGCTTTGCGCTGCCGCCCGCCGAATCGCCTTCGACTATAAAGACTTCGTTTAACGCGGCTTTTCTCGACGAGCAGTCTGAAAGCTTGCCCACGAGTTTTGCGTTGTCCGCGCCCGACTTTGCGCGGGCTAAGTCTTTCGCCTTTTTAGCAGCGTTTCTGACGTTCGCGGCGGCGAGAGCCTTTTGTATCATAAGGTCGAAAACGGCGTTCTGCTTTTTGCCTTTCATAATCTTGTCCAGCTCTTCGACCGTAACCGTTTCGACTACCGGGCGCACTTCGGGGTTGCCGAGTTTTGTTTTCGTCTGCCCCTCGAACTGAACGTTCTTCATTTTTATCGAAATTATGGCGGTCATGCCCTCGCGGAAATCTTCGCCTAAAAGGTTGGCGTCCTTATCCTTTAAAAGGTTGCGCGAGCGCGCGTAATCGTTCATTATTTTGGTTATGCCCGACTTAAAGCCTACTTCGTGCATGCCGCCCTCGCCCGTCGGAATGTTGTTGACGAACGAGAAAACGCTTTCGGCAAAACTGTCCGTGTGCTGAATGGCAAACTCCACTTTTATTCCGTTCTTTTCCGCCGCGGCGTACACGGGGTTAGGATAAAGGCAGGTTTTGCCCTCGTTGAGGTATTTTACGAAGTCGACTATACCGCCCTCGTAGTGATAATATTTTTCTACCGCGGGGGTCTTTCTTTCGTCGGTGAAATAAATGTTCACGCCTTTATTCAAGAACGCAAGCTCCTTTAAGCGTTTGCCTATCGTTTCCTCGCTGAACACTACGTCCTCAAAGACCGTTACGTCCGGCTTAAACCGCACGAAAGAGCCTGTTTTTTTAGTCTTTTCCTTGGTGTCCACAAGAGGACCGATCGGCACGCCGGCGTGAATTTTGACCGTCTTTTTGTCGACCCA
>CAKQSU010000129.1 GCA_934273135.1 uncultured Clostridia bacterium | reverse complement strand
GGCTGAGCCGACACGTAGCCCGTATATGCGCCCTTATACGCCCCGTCACTCTGAGTCGATTTTGAGAATCGACATAAACGCCTCCGACGGTATCTCCACAGTACCTAAACGGCGCATCTTCTTTTTGCCCTCTTTTTGCTTTTCGAGGAGCTTCTTTTTACGGGTGATATCGCCGCCGTAACATTTAGCGAGAACGTCTTTTCTTAAAGCTTTAACCGTTTCGCGCGCGATTATTTTGCCGCCGATAGCCGCCTGAATGGGGATTTCGAACATCTGGCGCGGAATAACTTCTTTCAATTTTTCGGCAATCGCTCTGCCGCGCGCGTAAGCCTTTTCGCGGTGAACGATTATCGCGAGCGCGTCGCACGGGTCACCGTTTAGGTACATATCGAGCTTGACAAGGTCGCTTTTTTCGTAGCCAGTGATTTCGTAATCGAACGAAGCGTAACCGCGCGTTCTGGACTTTAAGCCGTCAAAGAAGTCGAAAATAACTTCGTTGAGCGGCAACTTGTATTGGAGCCGAACGCGCTTTGCGTCAAGGTAAGTCATATCGAGGAACACGCCGCGTTTTTCCTGACACAAATCCATAATGGGTCCTACGTATTCGGGCGGCGTATAAATGTTTGCGTGGATAATCGGCTCTTCCATATAGTCTATGGACGAAACGTCCGGGAGCCTTGACGGATTGGAAACTTCGATAACCTCGCCGCTCATTAAGTAGACTTTGTACGAAACGCTCGGCGCGGTGGTTATTATTTCGAGGTCGAACTCGCGCTCGATTCTCTGCTGAATGATTTCCATGTGCAAAAGCCCCAAAAACCCGCAACGGAACCCGAACCCGAGCGCGGCGGAGTTTTCGGCTTCAAAAGTTAAGGAAGCGTCGTTTAATTTGAGTTTTGCGATAGCGTCCTTTAAGTCGTTGAATTTGCTTCCGTCAAGCGGGTAAACGCCCGAAAACACGACGGGGAGAGCTTTTTTGTAACCGGGCAGAGGCTCGGCGGCGGGGTTTTCGACGGTCGTTATCGTGTCGCCGACAGCCGTGTCCTGAACGCTTTTTATGCTTGCGGCGATATAGCCGACTTCGCCGGAAGTAAGCTCGTCTTTCGCAAGCAAACCGGGGCTGAAAACGCCCACTTCCGTTACTTCGAACTGCTTGTCGGACATAAAGGTTTTTATCCTCATTCCCGCGCGGATACGCCCTTGTTTGAGCCTTACAAAGCAGATTACGCCCTTAAAATTGTCATAATAGGAATCGAAAATAAGGGCTTTAAGCGGGGCTTCGTCGTCGCCCGTAGGCGCGGGCAAATGCGTTATTATCTTTTCGAGAACGTCCTCCACGTTAAGCCCGCTTTTCGCGGAAATCCTCGGCGCGTTAGAACAGTCAAGCCCTATTACCTCTTCTATCTCCGCGGCGGTGCCGTCCGCGTCGGCGGAAGCGAGGTCAATTTTGTTTATTACCGGCATAATTTCAAGGTCGTTGTCAAAGGCTAAGTATACGTTTGCAAGCGTTTGCGCCTGAACGCCCTGCGTTGCGTCGACAACCAGAATCGCGCCCTCGCACGCGGCGAGCGAACGGGAAACTTCGTACGAAAAGTCAACGTGACCCGGGGTATCGATAAGGTTGAAAAGGTATTCCTCGCCGTTTTTTGCTTTATAAAACATTCTCACGGGCGTGAGTTTGATGGTTATTCCCCTTTCGCGCTCCAAGTCCATGGAGTCGAGAATCTGGTCCTCCATTTCCCTTTCGGAAACCTGACCCGTAAGCTCGATAAGCCTGTCCGCAAGAGTGGACTTTCCGTGGTCGATATGCGCTATTATGCAAAAATTCCTGATGTTTTCTTTCTTTACTACTGCCATATTCAGTCAAATTATCCTTTGGCGGATACTACCCTATTATATTTATCTATTAGTATATACTATTTGTCGATTTCTCGCAAGCGTTTTTTTAATATCCGCCCGTTTAAGCTTGTATAAAAATTTTTTTTAGTGTAAAATATCTTTGTAACAAACAAGCGACTTCAACGCGAAAAGGAGCGAAAACACATGAAAACGAGATTGACAAGCGAACATTGGCTTTTCAAAAAACCGATAGCGCATAGAGGGCTACACGGAGAGCGGGTCGTCGAAAACGGACCGACGGCTTTTAAAAAAGCTATCGAAAAAGGCTTCCCGATAGAAACGGACGTACAGATGAGCGACGACGGCGTGCTGTTTTGCTATCATGACGACGACATGAAGCGCGTTGCGCGCTTGCTTGCCGATATAAGGGACACCCAAAGCCAAACGATTAAAAACCTCGTCATAGGCGAAAACGAAAGAATCCTGACGTTTAAAGAGTTTTTATCTCTCGTAGACGGCAAAGTTCCGCTTTTAATCGAAGTAAAACGGCAAAAGAAAAAGGGAATCGAGCAGAAAATTTTAGACGATTTAAAGGGCTACAACGGCGAATACGTAATTCAGTCTTTCGACCCGTTTATCCTTAAAAACTTCAAAAAACTTGCGCCCGAAGTTATCCGCGGACAACTTTCCGACTCGCTCAACAAAGAAAAAAACTTTTTCGTGCGCAAAATAGTCAAGAAAATGAGCCTTAATTTTTTATCTAAGCCCGACTTTTGCAACGTCAACATTAAAGGCTACGAAAAATCTAAAAAATACGCAAAAGGCTTGCCCATGCTTTGCTGGACGATAAAATGCGAAGAGGACAAAGAATACGCCGAATCTCTCGGCGCAAATTACGTTTTCGAAAACGTTTTCAGCTGAAAAATCCATATATAAAGATATCAAAACCCGCCGATAATCGACTTATAGGCGGGTTTTTGCATACAAAAGAACGTCCGACCCCTAAAGTTGAAGCCGAACGCCTTTTAAAGGAAGATATAGAAAATTGCGTGAGCAAATTTAATTGTTTTAAGCGGCGACGCCCTCTACCGAAACGGAAGAAGCGTGCGCTAATTTTATGCCGTAAAGGTTATAGCCGTTATTAGGATTAGAAATAACAAACGTAATTTCATTTTCGCCGCCCGTCAAATCTATTTTCATGAGGTTGATAAAAGTATTAGATGGTTGCCATGTAGCGGCATTCGTCGGCATAGCGGTATCGGAAGTATACTTAGTTCCGTTTACGGTTATATAGCACCAAGACGAAAAAGCCGCGGGCGTTGTTTTAGAGCAGAATTCCGCATACAAAACGACTTTACAAGCTTTATTAGCCTTTACCTTAAATGTAATGGTCCCGCCATTATTTCCGTTTACGTTGAATATAGGATTGTAGCCGGCGGTGTTTTTTCTTTCTTTAATTTGAAAAGTTGCGCCCGTTCCGTCTTTCCAAGTCACATAGTCGGCTTTCGCCAAGGAATTTTGCAAAGAAACGTAAAACAGACTTTCTGCCGAATAGTTTGCGGTAATTCCCGTCGCGCCTAAAAGTATGCCGTAAAAGTTGTGACCCGACAATTTATTGCTGCTGTTTACCGTGAATTTTATCTCGTTTACGCCGTTTTTAAGCGTTATGTAACCGAGGAAAGTTTGTTCGTTTGAAGCGACGTAGTTTTCGCCGTAAGGCATTTTTGCGTTTACCGTTATTGCCGTGCCGTTAACGGTTAAGTCGCACCAGTCGGCAAAACTGTTTGCGTTTGTAAGTTCTCCGAATTCCGCATATAAAGCAACGTTTTGCTTTTCTCCGTCGGAAATTACAGAATATTCAATCGTTCTGCCCTTACCCGTATCGAGGTTGCCTACGCAAAATCTCTGCTCGGCATTAGGTTTGCCCGTGCCGATATTCGCGCCGCCCGTTATGCTAACGCCGGCTTCCAAAGTCTTAGCGTCCTTAACGGCGTAAAGCTTAGTATAGGAAGAAGAATAAAGTTCGGCGGACTTTGCGTAAGCGTATAAAGCTTTCACTATTGCGCCGTCCTTTTCGTCGGAAGTCTGCCCGCCGATATAGCCCGCGGCGGTTCCCGTGACGGTGTAGCCTATTTTTTCGCCGCCTTTCGTCGGCGTGGCGGAAACTTCCTTAGAAACCTCCGTAGAGACAAGCGGAACGGAAAGCGTAAGCGTATCGTCGCTCGTCTTTGTCAAAGTCGCTTGTTTTTCTTGCCCGCCAACGGTTACTATCGCGCCGTCCGGCACCACTTCGCCCACGGTGAAATCAAAGCGCATTTCCGCGTTGTACGCAAGGTACATATACGCCGCCGTCGGCTGTACGTTCGCCGTGTTTTCGGTCGCCGCTGCTTTAAAAGGTACGGCTAAGCATTCCGTAAAAGCAAACGCCGAGTAACCCGTATATCCGTCGCCGCTCAAAAATTCGTTGCATTTTACAGCGGTATCGCCTACGTAATCTTGCGC
>CAKQSU010000128.1 GCA_934273135.1 uncultured Clostridia bacterium | reverse complement strand
GCCAAACCTGTTTTTGTAAACGTCGGTTCTTCCACAACGCTGTACTTGCCGGCTTCTTTTTTGTTAAGGACTATCGACCAATTAGTGTATAAGTTTTTACAAGTGCTTGCGTCAATAAGTTTTTTTTCGGCTAAGGTTATTGATTTATCTACCAGCGCCGCACTGTATGGCATTTCAATGTTTGCTTTTCTGCCCGTGGAATCATTATTGACAAATTTTCCGATTGCGTAATTATAATTGACAATGTTTATTCTCGTGTCTTTGCTTATATCCAAAGTCGAATTGTTCTTCAAATAGATTGCGGCATGACCACCCGTTGCGTCCGTAAGCGTCATAGAGCCGTAAAGCTTTAATTTGCCATCGTCCTCGATACAAAGCGTATCGGTTTTTGCGGTAATGTTAAACGTTGCTCCGCTTTCTACAAGCATTTCTTCACGTATAGTCACGTTACCCGTCACGTTGACGCTTGCTCCGCTTTTCACCGAGAAGGTCGTAGCGTTTATATTGCCGTTCAACTCGACCACTCCGTTTGCCGCAACGATGAACTTATAACCGGTTCCCGCGGCGTAATTCACTGTTAAACCGCCGATTACGGTTTCGGCAACGTTTATGGCAACTTGTGCAACTTCAAGATTTGTTTCCTTATGTATAAATATAATTTTTTCGGAGGAATAGGAAGCAGTGTAATCTGTAAAGTTAAGCGCGGGGATAGTCTTTTCCACGTTCAAAATATTTACCAATATACCGGGTTGAGTATTTGTGGGGGCTTGTTTCAGAGTGTATGTCTCCCCCTGATACGTTTTGAGTGCTTGCGCGCCCGCGCCGTAGCAATAAAGGGCTTTTGCAAGGGTTTTCATTGCTTCGTTCGCGCTGTTCTGCATACGCGCGGCGTAATCGTTAATCGAATACGAAAGCGTTTGCGTTTTGTCACCGTCCGTCAAAACAACGTTGTACTGCTTGTCAAAGTCAATTGCGTAAATGCCGGTGAGCGTGTAGGTGTAAACGTCGTTTTCGCCCGCAACAAGCTTATTTGTTACGTCATTGCCGTCAACGGTGACCGTTGCCGTTTCGCTTGCTTTTTTGAAGCCGAAAGTAATCGCCGGGAGCGTGTCGAAAACAACGGTCGCGCTGTAAAGCTGCGTGTCGTCCGCAAACTTTGTACCCAAGTTCATTTTGCTTTCGCCCTTATATTCGGTGCCGGGCATTGCGGCAACCGTGCCGCCGAACTTATAAGCCTTTGCCGCCTCTCCGTAATAAACAAGGTCCTTCGCAACGGTCTTTTCCGCTTCCGCATAGTTGCCGTTTATAATCGTATTGAGATATGTAAGCACGCTGTAATTTTCAACTTTCGTTTCGCCGTTTACCTTGACGGATAATGTTGCGTCGATATACTGCGGAGTGACTTTATTATAGACAAAGAGCCACCTATCGCCGACCTTTTCGCCTTTTACGGTCGCATTGAGGGCCGCTGTTTCGCTTTCAAAAGTCGCCGTTGCTTCGGTAACGTCCGCGCCTAACGTAGCGTAATATTTAACGGCGATGCCGTCAGTTAAGGTTATCTGAACGCTGTCCGTTTCGACAGCGTTCACCTGCATACCTACGGTAGGTATGATCGCCGCGCCGAGCGTTAACATAAACGCCACAACAAGCGCAATCAACAATTTGTTCTTTAAAGTTTTCATTTTTCGTTTCTCCTTTTTTTAGCCGAGATTTGTGTTTGCGCCAGCGTCTCCGCCGCCCAAGATGTCCGTTTCGCCGTCGAACTTACCGCCACTTCCCGTAACGATATCGTCCGTGCATACAGAAACGAGTTTCGTTTCGCATTGAGTAAAAGCCTTCTTTTCCATTTTGTTTTTTACTTCCTCCAAAAAAGAATTTTTCGAAAAAGGCATTATTCGTCCTTTGCGACAATCTTAGCAGAGCCGCGAATTTTTGTCAATACCCATGTCGCAGATGGTCGTTTTCGTTACGAATTCGGTAACTTCACCGCAAAATTTGAAAAAAAATCCCGACCGATTTGGAATGCCATTCCGAATCGGTCGGGATTTTTTACACAGACAACGCAAAAATAATTAGTGATAAGGAATGCAATCCCTACTTAAAAAAAACTATGCTCAGCTGAAAAATATTTTTGTCCGCGTCGACGCGCATAATCCCGCCGTAACGCAAGGCGATTTCGCGTATGCTTTTCAAGCCGTAACCGTGGTACGCCGTGTCGCCCTTAGTCGTCACGGGCAACCCGTCCTCCGTTTCGGGCTTATCGCCGATAAAATAATTGTCCTCGCGGATAAACACCGTGCCTTGGCGGTTTTCGACCACAAAGTTAATGCAGCGTTTTTCCTTGTCGGTTATTTTGTCAACGGCTTCCACCGCATTGTCGAGAATGTTGCCGAGCAAAGCGTACAAATCGCCGTCCTTAACGGAATTGAGCAGTTTTCCGTCCACAATGCACGTAAAGTCTATCCCCTTTTCGCGGCACAGAATACTCTTTTCAGTCAGAATGATATCGACCGTTTTGTTGCCCGTGGCGATTTCCGCGTCGTATAAAGAAATGAGCTTCTGCATTTCGTCGAGCGTGTCGTCGTCAACGCCGCGCGTCGTGCCGAACCCGCGTATTTTATGGCGAAAATCGTGGCATTTTATGTTGATTAAGTCAATCGTTTCCTTGCGGATTTTGAAATGCTTTTGCTGTTCGGCGTAAAGCCGCGAAAGTATCTCCATCTCCTGTTCGATGTCCTTGCTTTTTATCATGCTCATCTGCAAGCACAAAAGCGCGGCGCACAAAAGCACGCTGAGCAGACAATACAAAACTTCGATAAGTTCGCTCGGCTTTTCCGCGAACCTGAACACGTCCGAAATTATTATGTCCGCAACGAGCGCAAAGCCTATGAATCCTATAACAACCGGGCTTTTGAACGCAAGGTTGCCGTCTTTGCCCACGCGGTTTTTAAGCACGCTCTGCAACAAAACGTACGTGACGAAATATATCGAAGCGTATATTACAAGGCTGAACGCCGTCATTCCGCCGATATTGCTTAAACTTATCTCCGTGTTTTCGTAAGCGAGCGATATAAACGCTTGCGAATCGAGCAGCGTTACGTTGACGAGCGAAAACAGCAAAAACGCAATGTGCTGAACGGTATACGCCGCAATCGCGCAAAAAAGTATGTTTACGAACCTTACGTTGAAGCATATCGCAAGCCCGCCGACAGTCACCGCAAAAAACGCCATGAACATCAGCGACGACGAAAACCACGTATTGACCGTGCTTGACGGGTAAGCTAATGCTACCGCGTAACACATAACAAGCGCGAGCGGCGCAAGATAGCCAAACCCTTTCCGCTTCGGGTAGTGGAACGTAAGCATCACTTCGGCAAAAATAAGCTCCGTCATGAAAATAATTTTATAAACCGATAACCAACTCAATTTTTTGCCTCGCCTTTTCCCTTACTTTCTTATCTGCCCGAAGGAGATGTATTCCGCAACCGCCGCCAAAAACTCGGCGCGCCGTCTCCTCGAAATTTTAACCGTTTCGCCGCCGACAAGGCAATCGTCCTTGTTTATCGTCGTAACGTACTTCAAGTTCACAAGATAGCTTTGGTCGCACATAAAAAACCCGTACGACTCAAACCTCTCGCACGCCGCTTTCATCGAGCTGTCGCGCACGGAATAGTTCCCGTGCGTCGTGTGGTAAACAATCTGATGATTGTATACTTCCACGAATTTGAGTTCCGACACCGTAAAAACCTTTTCGGCAAATCTGTCGCTGTCGGCAACGCGCACGGTAACGATTATCTTTTGCCCAGCTTCGCCGCTCACCATCTTGACCGCCCGCTCGATTTTTAAAACAAAGTTGTCGTAAGCTATCGGCTTAACCATAAAGTTGAACGCCTGAACTTCATAGCTTTCAAGCGCGTATTGGGAAAGATTCGTAACAAAAAACA
Organism: uncultured Clostridia bacterium; assembly: GCA_934273135.1. Classification (GTDB taxonomy): domain Bacteria; phylum Bacillota; class Clostridia; order Christensenellales; family Borkfalkiaceae; genus UBA4636. Next base: position 403 of record CAKQSU010000128.1, on the reverse strand, counting down.
AAAGAACCTCGCTGTCCTTTTCGCGAATGAGCTTCGCCGCTTGCATACCGTTCGTTCCGGGCATTTCGATGTCAAGAAAAATCATTTCGTAATCGCCCGCGTTAAAACCTTTCAAAAACTCGTCCGCAGTCGAAAAATGCTCCGCTTCCATCGCACAGCCCGCGTCTATTTTGTAACGAGAAAAGAACGACTTCAGCTCGTTGGCGCACGCCATATCGTCCTCTACGATTGCAACCTTTATCATGCGTTTTCCCTCCCGTTTTTAAATAGGGATTGCATTCTTCATCACTAATTATTTTTGCGGCAATAAATCGGTTTTTGCGAAGCCATCAATGTACGCCAAAGTACTATTTCGGTCGTTTGCCTTGCAAAAACCGAACCGTAAACGGCTTTTTTCTATCCG
>CAKQSU010000127.1 GCA_934273135.1 uncultured Clostridia bacterium | reverse complement strand
GATAATATAGCGCGAAAAACGCTTGCTTTATTTTTTATACGGTGGTATACTGAAAACATAGGGATTGCAATCCCTAAATAAACTGAATTCTTTGGGGCGTGGTGAAATTCCACACCGATAGTTACAGCCTATGAACGCATTTTTGCGCCGAGCGGGTGAAATTCCCGAGCCGACGGTACAGTCCGGACGAGAAAAGAATAAAAGGTCTTTTTGTTCTGCGCTCCGTTTTTAACGGAGTTTTTTTGTTCTTTTTGCTTGCATAAAAGCAGATTGTCGCCCCGAAAAAGGAGCCTTAAAAATGGACGAAAAAACATTCGTCAAACAAAACGAACAGACAGCCGACGTTAAGAACGAAGAGGTTACAGAAAAAAAGACCTGCCCGGTCAAAAAACACGCAAAAATATATAAAAGCGCGACGTACATAGCCAAAATCGCCATGCTTTGCGCCGCCGCCGTAGGACTTTTATATATAGAATTCCCGATTTTTACGGCGACGCCCTGGCTTGAATTAAACGTTTCCGACTTTCCCGCGCTTCTCGCTTCCTTCATGTTCGGTCCTATATCGGGCGTAATCGTAAACGGCGTAAAAGTGGGGCTGTGCCTTTTGCTTCGCGGCACAAGCACGGGTTTTGTGGGGGATATATCCAACCTCGTGAGCGGCACGCTTTACGCGCTTGCGGCGGGCGTCATCTATAAGATAAAAAAGGACAAAGCGGGCGCGATAATTTCCCTTGTCGTTTCGGGCGCGTTGTTCATCGCTTCGATGTGGATATTCAATCGCTTCGTTCTCCTCCCCTTATTCAAAATACCCGAGGACACCTACACCGCGGTTCTTCTCTGGACGGCTTTATTCAACCTTGTAAAGGTAAGCATAACGGGGATAATCACCTTCACCGTATATAAATCCGTGCATTTTCTCTTTAACAAATTTTAGTCTTTTAAAGCTCAAACGAGCGGCTATAAGCCGATTATCGCCACATTTTTGAAATCAAATAACCTTGAAACAAGGAGTTTTATATGATAAACAAATTTTGTAAGACACCTCTTCATCTTTGTTCTGCCACCCTCTCCGCCGTCGCCATGGGCAGAAAAAAAGCCGACCTCGTAATCAAAAACGCAAAGCTTGTCAACGTATGCACGAAGGAAGTTTTATCGGGCTATGACGTAGCGGTAAAATGCGGAAGAATAGCCGCGCTCGGAAACGTAGACGGAGCGATAGGCGAAAAAACGCTCGTTATCGACGGCAGCGGCAAATACCTTGCCCCCGCGTTTATGGACGGGCATATGCATATCGAATCTTCCATGCTCACCGCCGCGAATTACGCCAAAGCCGCAATCCCCCACGGCACTTCCGGGGTCTTTTTCGACCCGCACGAAATATGCAACGTTATCGGATTAAAGGGCGTGCGCGCCATGCTCGACGACGTTGAAACAACACCTTTGAAAGGCATGCTCACCACCCCCTCCTGCGTTCCCGCCGTCGCCGGCTTTGAGGATACCGGCTCGGAAATTCACCCCGCGGACGTTGCCGAAACAATGCTCTGGGACGAATGCGTAGGCTTGGGCGAAATGATGAATTTCCCAGGGATAATAAATTCCGACGAACATACTCACGGGATAGTAGACGAAACGCTTAAAAGCGGAAAAATCGCAACGGGGCATTTTTCGATACCCGATACGGGCGCGACGCTCAACGCATATATCGCTTCGGGCGTGAGATGCTGTCACGAATCGACGACCGAAGCTTCCGCGCTTGAAAAAATGCGGCTCGGAATGTACGCCATGCTCCGCGAAGGCTCTGCGTGGAAGGATTTGCAGGAAGTTGCGAAAGCCGTCACGGCGCATGAGATAGACTCGCGCTTTGCATGCCTTGTTTCCGACGACGCGCACCCGCACACCTTAACCGCGGAAGGACACCTCGACCATATCGTTCGCCGCGCCGTCGAAGAAGGGATAGACCCCGTTACGGCTATTCAGATGGTGACGATAAACGTTGCGCAATGCTTCCAGCTCGACCATGAATTAGGCTCGGTCGCGCCCGGAAAATGCGCGGATATGGTGCTTTTAACAGACCTTGAAAAATGCATAGTGGACGAAGTTTTCATTGACGGCGAACTTGTGGCAAAGGGCGGAAAAGCTCTGTTTACCGCAAAAGAATACAGCTACCCCGATGAGATGAAGCGTACCGTTCACCTCTCGCCGATTACCGAAAAAGACTTGCTTATCCCCGCAAAGCATGACGGCGAAAACAAAGTTCACGTTATAGAAGTTATCCCCGGCAGAGTCGGCACGCTCGACAAACTCGTCACGATGAAAGCCGAAAACGGAGAGCTTAAAGCGGACGGTAAAAACGACGTAATGAAGGCTTGCGTTTTTGAACGGCATCATGGTACAGGCAACGTCGGCAAAGGCTTTATAAAGGGCTTCGGCATAAAGGACGGCGCGCTCGCCCAGACCGTTGCGCACGACGCGCACAACCTCATGGTAGTCGGCACGAACGATTCCGACATGGTGGTCGCCGCGAACGCCTTAATCGAATGTGGCGGCGGCATGGTCGCCGTTAAGGACGGAAAAATTCTCGCGATAGTCAAGCTCCCGGTCGCGGGGCTTATGAGCGAAGAACCGCTCGAAAAGATGGAAGCCGACGTAACAAAGCTTGAAAACGCCTGGAAGGACCTCGGTTCCGCGCTCCCCTCGCCGTTTATGACGATGGCTATTATCCCGCTTGCGTGCTTGCCGGAAGTAAGATTGACCGATAGGGGCATAGTAGACTGCCGCACGTTCAAATTCTTACCGCTCGTTGAAGATTGAAATTAACGCCAAAAGTCAATCTATAAGTTGATTATCTTGAAAAACACCGCTCTCGGTTTTGTTCCCGAAAGCGGTGTTTTTTTGTTAAAATACTTAATCGAAAGCCGACACGAAAGCCGTTACTTCCTCGTTGACGGCGGAATTGAGTTCTTCGGGCGAGCCGTCGAAGGCCACCTCTCCGCCCGATAAAAACAGTACTCTGTCGGAAATTTTTTTTGCAAAATCCATATCGTGCGTGACAATAAGCATTGTAAGCCCCTTTTCCTTTAATTCTTTTATAACCCGCACTACTTCGTTGGTCAAAAGCGGGTCGAGCGCGGAAGTAGGCTCGTCAAAACACAAAACTTTGGGGCTTAAAGCCATAGCCCTTGCAATGGCAACCCGTTGTTTCTGTCCGCCCGAAAGCTCGTGCGGGTAAAAATTTTCCTTGCCGCCAAGCCCGACTTTTGATAAAAGTTCGTTTGCGTAGGCTTCCGGGTTATCGCAGAGCGGGGCTTTGCCCGCTTTTTTTCTGCTGTCGTTCAATAAGGAAAGCGGAAGCGAAACGTTTTTTTGCGCGGTGTATTGCGGGAAAAGGTTGAACGACTGAAACACAAGCCCGAAGTTGAGCCTAAGTTCTCTCAATTTTTCGTCCGAAATCTTTTTATCCTTTTCTCCGTCGAAAATAAGCTCGTCGTCGATAAAAATTTTGCCCGAGTCCGCAAGGCTCAAAAAGTTCAGGCATCTTAGCGTCGTGGTTTTTCCGCCGCCGGAGCTGCCGATAAGAGAAACAACTTCGCCCTTTTTCATTTCAAACGACACGCCCTTCAAAACCTCGGTCGCGCCGAAATTCTTTTTTAAGTTTTCTACTTTAAGATACGCCATAATTTACACCTTGAAGTAAGAAAGTTTTTTCTCGATAAAGTTGAAAAGCACGGTGAGAATGCCGTTAAAGACGAGATAGAAAGCCCCCGCATAAAAAAGCGGCCACACAAGCCCGTTGCCGGAAAGTATCATTTCCGAAGAGAAGATAAGTTCCACAACGCCGATAACGCGGGAAAGCGAAGTGTCCTTTACAAGCGTTATTATCTCGTTACTCATCGGCGGCACGATACGTTTTACTACCTGCAACAGAATAACCTTGAAAAAGACTTGCTTTTTAGTCATTCCAAGCACCGCGCCCGCCTCGTACTGTCCCTTAGGCACAGACTCTATGCCGCCGCGATAAATTTCCGAAAAATAGCAAGCGTAGTTTATCACGAACGCAACGAGAACGGCAAGTTCTCTTGAGTCGAACCTTATATTGAACGCAAGCGACGGAACGTAAAAAACGACGAAAATCTGGAGCATAAGAGGAGTGCCTCTTATGATCCAGACAAAGATTCTCGTCACCGCGGCAAGCGGTTTAAACTTCGAAGTGCTGCCCGCCATCACCACAAACCCGAGCGGAATGGCGAATACGAGCGTTAAGACGAAGAGTAAACACGTCATGGTAAAGCCTTCAAATAATTTTTGCGTTATCTCTAAAAAACTCATGATTATTATTTAGCCGACAAATCGCAAAGAGCTATAC
>CAKQSU010000126.1 GCA_934273135.1 uncultured Clostridia bacterium | reverse complement strand
CGTTGCCGCTGTTTGCGCAGCCGACAAATCCGAAAAGCGAAAGCGCGAGAACAAACGTCAATACGCCAAGAAGCATAAGTTTCAATTTGCCTTTCATGTGTTTAACTCCTTTTAGTTATTTTTACGGACAGTATCCGTTTTTGCCGTTAGGTTATATGCTTTTGCTCAGTCGAGCAAAAGCCCCTCTCCGGGGAGGGGCGAGCCTGAAAACGCCTACCTTTTCGGAGAACATATTAAATTATGTAATATTGTCGCCTATGCGAAAATATCGTTTTTTGCCACTATCAATTGCGAGAAAAGTATAGCATATCTTTTGTGTTTTTTGTTAAAAAGTGACGTAACTTGCGAAAAAAACGACGTAATCGTGAATTTGCCCCTCGAAAAAGGTCAAAATTTGAACAGTGTTCATAAAAAATTGAAAGTTGAAAACGGAAAGTTGAAATCTTTCGGATACTCATATTTATAATATTTTTAATCCTCTTTCGCTCGCACTTTACGTGCGAATATCGATTGCCCACGTACGGGCAAATATCGAGCAGCTTTGCTGCATATCGATTGCGCCACAGGCGCAAATATCGAGCGCACTTCGTGCGCATATCGGCAATTTTCAACTTTCACCTTTCAATTTTCAACTGTTTTTTCTAAAAAGCAATTCGTCCTTAATTTCTTTTAAACTCTATTATTCGACAAATCATCGCACTCTTTTTATTGTACAATCGAAGCGATTATATATAAGGATACGGGAACCGCCTTTCGCGCCCATGGAAAAAACAATGAAAGAAAAGTTAAAGTATACGGGAATATTTTTACTTATAACGCTTTGCTTCGCGCTTTTGAACGCCGCGTTTAATCTTCCTCTCGCGCTGTCGCTTTTTTGCGCGCTGTGCTTCGGCGGTTATCCGCTCGTTCCCGCGGCGGTTGCGTTTTTACTTTCGTTTGCCGTAACGCCGAGCGTACCTATGATTATCGCCGCAAGCGTAATGACGGCGGTGATAGCTTCGCTTGCCGCGGTGTACCGTAAAAAGGAAAAAGTCGCGGGCGCGGAAATCGCTCTCTATATCTTTGCCGCATGCGCCGTTTACATAGTAACGGGCGAGGGCAAAATTTACTTAAAGTTGGTCTATACGTCGATTATCGCGCTGTTTTCGCTTGTGTGCGCGGAAGCCGTGAGACTCATAAAATCCTCTTCGTACACGGAGGAAATGTCCGTTGCCGAGGGAGCTTGTCTTTCTCTTTTTATCTGCGCGCTTTTTTTCGGGCTGAATAATCTCGTCGGAATCGATATCTACAAGGGCGTTGCCGTTTTCTTTATTCTCGCCGCAACAAAGCTAAGAGGAAAAAGTTACGCCCTTGCCGGCGTTTTGTGCGTGCCGCTTGCCGTCGTCGACCCCGCGTATGCGGCGGTGTTTTTGTGTTACGCATTGGGTGTTTCGCTTTTCATGGGCGTAACTCCGTTCCTTGCCGCGCTTGCTCCCGTCGGCGTTGAGTTTCTTCTCTATACCTTTACCGATATTTATTCTTCGTTTGACGCGATACAGGGCGTTAGCCTGCTTATAGGCGGACTTTTGTTCGCGCTCATTCCATCTTCCGTCTACTCTTCGCTCGTTCGGTTAAGCCCCAAAAGCGCGGAAAACGTGCTTACCAAAGAAGCCATTTCAAGAACGCGCGGCGAGCTTTCGGCAAAACTTTACGACTTGGCGGAAGTCTTTTCGGGCATGAACTATTCTATAGAAAAGCTTCGCGGAGCCGACGACGGACCGGACGTAAAAAAGATAGTCGAAAAGACGCTTCAGTCCTGCAAAAGCTGTTCGCTTTACAATCGTTGCGTGCGCGCAAACTTCCCCTCCGACGAGGAGATGACTAAAATAATAGAACTCGGCGTAGCGAAAGGTCGGGTTACGCTTGTCGATTTGACCAAACAATTCCTCGACGGGTGCGGATACCCGAACGGAATGATTTTTGAAATCAACAAAGCCATAAGCGAAAACTGCGAGAAAATTCGGGAAACCGAACGCTCGCGTGAGACGACCGAGATACTTGCACTTTTCGCAAAAGGCGTTTCCGATTGCTTAAAAGATACGGCGTTCCGCTACTCTTCGCCCGCTTCCGTTTCCGTTAGCGAGGAAAAAGCCATTTACAAAAAACTGCGGGCAAAGGGCATAAGCGTGCGCGGTCTGCTCGTTACGGGCGAAGGTAAAGAAAAACGCATTTCCGTATACGCAAAAAACACCGCCGACGGAAAAATGCTTGCCGAAGCCCTCTCCAAAGCGGTGAACGAAAAAATCGCCCTTTCGTCCGTAACGCCCGTTTTAAGCGACGGCGCGGCGTTTTCGTTTGTTCCGTCGCCCCCTCTCGACGCCGTTTTCGGAGTTAATTCCGTAACGAAATATGCTTCCGAAGCTTGCGGCGACGCTCACTCTCTCATAAAATTAGACCGTTCAAAATTCCTCGTCGCCCTCTCGGACGGCATGGGCAGCGGCAAAACGGCGCAGGACACGACCGACGCCGCTCTCACTCTTATAGAAAGCTTTTACCGCGCGGGCATTTCCTCCGACGCCGCGCTCAAACTCGTCAACAAAATTTTATCCGCCGCGACCGACGATAATTTTTCCGCCGTCGACATCGCCGTGACAAACTTAAATGACGGGGCTTGCGACTTTATCAAAATCGGCGCGCCGTACGGGTTTATCGTGTCCGAGGAGGGGTTAAAGTACATAGAAGGCTCGTCGCTCCCGCTCGGTATTCTCGACGATTTGCGTCCCGCAACCGCAAACGCCGTTTTAAGCGACGGAGACATGGTGCTTATGCTCTCCGACGGCGTAACCGATTCTTTCGCCTCGTCCTCGGAATTTATCGAATTTTTAAAGACCGCTCCGCGCAAAAACCCGCAAGCTCTGTGCGACAGCGTTATTCGCCGCGCCCTCGACTTGTCCGGCGGCGTTGCCCAAGACGACATGACGGCTGTATGCGTACGTATTTTTAAAGCAATCTGAACGCTCTTTTTCTTGTTAAAAGCGGTAAGCTTACAGACAAAGCTCTCGTTTTTTATGCTTTGGCTTATCTCAACGCGTTTTTAGTTGACAAAATAAACGGGCAGTGTTAAACTTTAGGTATAGATTTTAAGGGCTTGAATTCTTTATCAATAATTATTTTTGCGGAACGAAATCGGTTTATATCGTTTTCAAAAATTTTATCCGCAAAAATGCGAAGCACCTAAAAGAGCGTATTTTTTGATGATTTTTTGCGAGCGCGAGGGATGCTGTACTTGCCGTACTGCGCCCGAGCGGTCGCGGAAAAGTGCAGAAAAGCCGCCTTTTAGGTAATTAGGGATAAGGAATGAAAGCCCTATAGGGATTTTTATTATGAAAAAGATAATTTTGACGGGCGACCGCCCGACCGGGAAATTACATATCGGGCATTACGTCGGCTCGCTTCGCGAACGCGTAAAATTGCAAAACTCGGGCGAATACGACGAGATTTATATAATGATTGCGGACGCGCAGGCTTTGACCGACAACGCCGAAAACCCCGAAAAAGTAAGGAGCAACATTATCGAAGTCGCGCTCGATTACCTTGCTTGCGGCGTAGACCCCGAAAAAGCGCATATCTTTATACAGTCAATGGTGCCGGAGCTTACCGAGCTTTCGTTTTACTACATGAACCTCGTTACCCTCTCGCGCTTGGAGCGCAACCCGACAGTAAAATCGGAAATTAAAATGCGCAACTTCGAAAACAGCATTCCGGTAGGCTTTTTGACCTACCCCATAAGCCAGGCTTCCGACATAACGGCGTTTATGGCGACGACCGTACCCGCCGGCGAGGACCAGGCTCCGATGATCGAACAGTGCAAAGAGATTGTTAGAAAATTCAATTCCGTTTACGGCGAAACGCTCGTCGAACCGGAAATCGTTCTGCCGTCCAACAAAAACTGCTTCCGCTTGCCGGGAACGGACGGAAAGGCGAAAATGAGCAAGTCGCTCGGCAACTGCATTTACCTTTCGGACGACGCGGCGACAATCAAGCAAAAAGTCATGTCTATGTTCACCGACCCCGACCATATCCGCATCGAGGACCCGGGCAAGGTCGAAGGCAACACCGTGTTCACCTACCTTGACGCGTTCGCCACCGACGAACACTTTACTAAATTCTTACCCGATTTTAAGAATCTTGACGAACTCAAAGCAGCCTATCGCAAGGGCGGACTCGGCGACGTAAAAATCAAAAAGTTTTTGCTCAACGTTCTTTTGGATGAGCTTAAGCCCATTTACGACAGGCGCAAAATCTGGGAACAAAAAACGGACGAAGTTTGGGCGATACTTAAAGACGGTTGCCAAGTTGCGGAAAAGAAAGCCGCCGAAACGCTTAAAGCCGTCAGAAAAGCAATGCGCATAGATTATT
>CAKQSU010000125.1 GCA_934273135.1 uncultured Clostridia bacterium | reverse complement strand
CTATTCCCGCGCCGAGCGCGCAAAGCCCCAACATAATTCCGATTGCAAGTTCCATTTGTAAAACCTCCGTTTGTGGATTTTTCCGTTTGTTTTTTTGTTTTGTTATTCATTCGGACTTTAAATAAAAGTCCGTTTTTGCCTTGTTTTAAGCCTTTTGAGCGGCTTTTGCGGCTTCTTTTGCAGCCTTTTTTTCCGCTTTACGTTTTTGACGAGCGTAGTATGCTTCCGCGGGGAAACCTCCGCCTACGTACATCATGGTGAGCGTTGCGAAGATATACGCCTGTAAAATTCCGCTGAACACGTCAAAGTATACGGACAGCACCGCGGGCAAGCCGATTTGCAGCCAAGGGATTTCGCCCACAACGGGTATCCAACCTAAAAGCATCGAGCTTAGCCCTTGCAACGCCGTTGCTACAAGCACGGATATAACCGTACCCGATAAAACGTTTCCGTAATGACGGAACGCCATCGACACGGGTGAAGCAAATTCGCTTATCACGTTGAGCGGAAACATAACGGGGACGGGTTCGCAAAAACCTTTTAGATACGTTACGGGTCCCGCTTTGCACTTATAAAAAGTGATGAGTATAAACACGAGTATCGCCCAACCCGCCGTTACGTTAAGGTCGGAAGTCGGCGGATAAAGCCCTAAAAGCGATGAGAGCGACGAGAACACGGACAATAATAAAACTGCGATTACAAACGCGCCGAAGCCCGCAAAATACGGTCCCATATTGCTCATAACCATTTTATCGACCGTTTCCACCGCCATTTCCGCCAGGCGTTGCCTTTTTGTGGGGAATCGAGCGTCGAGTCCGTGCGTAAAAAAAAGACACACGCCCAAAATGGAAATCATAACGAGCCAGGAATTGATTTGCGTTTCCGTAATAGGCAAGTCCGCAAGCGGCATTTTTATCGTAAAATAGACAAGCGCGCCGCTTATATGCACGCCTTCCGTAGCGGGCGAAAACAACACTTTAAGCGTCATTCCCGCAACGAGCGGAAGAATTATTATTAAGATGTATAAAACGTCTAAAATCTTAAACGCCGTAGACCTTTTTTTCATATCGTTTACCTTTGTCGGCAATTTATTCTTCCGTGCTTTCCGCTTGCTCGTCGCCGTTTTTTTCGGCGGCTTCAAGCGACTTAACCTCGGGCTTTTCTTCCGCTGTATTTTCTTCCGTTCCCTCTCTTTTTACCGTCACGCTCGAAATGTTGCTTCCGAAAAGCGGACGGATAAACCTCATTATCAACGTCGGGAAAAACATGGGAATGACAACCGCCCAGGTATTGAACACGGGCAAAGCTATTCCGAGCGCAAGCACCGCCGCAAGAGCTATCATTCTTAGAATAAACGAAAGCTTAACGCGTTGCTGTCTGTCCTTAGGTTCGAGCGATTTGTTCGCGATTATCCCCTGCACGATTATTCCCATCACAAAGAAGTTGAGCGCGTCGGCAAACGAGGACAAAAGGCTGCCCGTCAACACGGTGTAGTCCCATTTTTTAATAACGACGAACACGGCGTTCATAACAGCGGAAAAACCAAACGTCCACGCCGTGACGAACAAAGTTTCTTTCATTACCGTTTTATCCGGCTTAATCATAATCCTCTCCGTTTTGCGGCAAAGCTCGATTAAAGAATTTTTCACTTTTTGCCGCTACGATAAATTTTATCATACATGCGCAAAAATGTCAATATCAAAAACCAAAAAAAACATTGCATTTTTTTTGTTTTTGTCGAATTGTCCAAAAAAACCGTCGACGCCTGCAAAACGCAAACGCCGACGGGTATACAAACTCATTTTTCTTTACTTTTTTTAGGAGAAACAAACTTTCCTTTTGCCGTCGCTTCCGCGATGATTATCCCCAAAACCCAGAAAAAACCTAAAAGCGCAAAGCCCTTTCTTTCTCCCGTTGCCCGCCCTATCGCCGCGCATGTAAGCATCGATATAAAAAGCAGTAACGCCGCGCCGACAATGACGATAACAATCTCCGCCGCTTCCATGTTTTTTCCCTCTCCTAAAATTCCTTATTTATATTATAATCGCATAATATGCGATAGTCAAGCAAATAATCACCTGATATGCGATAATTTTGTTAAAGAAAGGCAAAAATATTCTTATACAAGTAAGCGAGGGCAAGATGGAACTAAAAGACATACAAACAAGATTAAGGGAAGCGATAAGGAACTCCAAATACACGCAAAAAGAGTTGGCAAAGCTTATAGGCGTATCGCCGCAGACCGTATCGAAGTATATGAAGAACAATATTTTCCCCGCGCTCGACACTCTCGCCCGGCTGTGCCGTGTTCTCGACGTAAAATCCGACTACATTCTCGGTCTTTCGGAATACTGATTTTTTCTTATAAAAAATCGCCTCGGCTTGACAGAAAAATCAAAAAAAGATAGAAGAATACGCCAAGACGAGAGCCAACACAACAACTTGCTACATGCCGTTCATAAACGCTTTCTTCAGACCGAGAAAGAATTCCGACAGACCTAAGGTAGTGCCGGAGGGCGCAGTCAACTTCGCTTTTATCGGTCAGTTTGCCGAAACCCCGAGAGACACCATATTCACTATCGAATACTCTATGAGAACGGGTATGGAATCGGTTTACACCTTGCTCGATATAGACAGAGCGGTGCCGGAAGTCTGGGGCAGCGTTTACGACGTGAGAGAACTTTTGAGAGCCGTTTACTACGCGCTTGACAAACAGCCTATCACAAGCATGAAGCTTTCCCTCAAAGAAAAGGCTATGCTCAAAGAAGTATGCAAGCAGATTAAAGGAACGGACGCGGAAAAACTCGCCAAAGAAACCGGCGTGATTTGACAAAAATTATTCCGATTATGCAAAAACACCTTGGCAAACCGCCGAGGTGCTTTTCTTGCTCTTAAAACGCGCGACTTTTTTATTTATCTATTTTGCGTGATTTTTTTATTACGAAAAATCCCCAAACGGAAACGCACGAAACCAAAAAGCAATCTATGATAATCATTATTATCTGCCAAGTCGGCATTCTCATCGCAAAGCGACCTCTGTATGCGTTGGAATTAGCGACCGTATAGAGAACTTCTTGCGCGGACGAGCGAAGCACCGTAACGTCGGCGGGGTTATTCGCGTCGACGTCCGACCAAAGCTCCAAGCCCGCTATCTGCAAATTGAGATTTCCGCCGGCATAAAACATATCCCTTTCGTTGATATAGCCCACGGTATTAAAATCGCTTATTATTATGCCGTAAAAGCCCCATTCTTTCTTGAGAATTTGCGTAATCAGGCGATAGTCGCCGCCCGTCCAACGCGTTCCTATTCTGTTAAACGAAGACATAACGCCCATCGCCTTGACCGCGCCGCCGCTAACGTCTGTTCCATCCGCTTTTTTTATACAATCGGCTTGCGCGGTTTTTATCGCAGTTTCGAAAGCTTTCAGGTACACTTCGCGCAAAGCCTGTTCGTTTATCCAGGTAACAAGCCCCGTTACGGAACGATGAGTTTCCTGTTCGTTAACGGCAAAATGTTTAAGCGTAAAATACACGCCTTTGCTCGCGCCGCCTTTTACGACCGCCGCAGCCATTTGTCCGCTCAAAAAACAATCTTCCGAATAGTACTCGAAATTTCTTCCGCCCAAAGGCGAGCGATGAATATTCAGCCCCGGCGCCCATAATCCGCTGTACGGAGAACCGTCGCCGCGTTCGTTGCCGACAAGCCCCTCGTTACCTACCGATTCGCCGAAGTCATACAGTCTTTCGACGTTCCAGGTAGAAGCCATTACCGTTTCGCAACAATAACTGCAAGTGCCGTAAACGGAAGAATCCTCTCCGCTTATAAAGTTAACCCAGCCGACGGGACCGTCCGACGAAATGGTAGACGGAACCTGTAACCTTGCCACGGCGTTCGTTTTATACCCGCCGTTGTTTACGAGGTTTAACATTTCGCTTACGGTAAGTCGGTCCATAAACTTCGACCAGAGAGCCGCGCCTTCTTCGGTTTTTATATCAAGCCCTATAAGGTCGGAAAACTCAACTCCGTTATTCGCGCCCGTCGTCGGCATTTTGCACTCCGAATAATTCTTTTCGTCCGCCGTCGATTCGTTTGATTTTATTTTAGCGATAAATTCCGAATTACTTTCAAGCACGGGATTGGTGTTTTTGTAACCGGCAGACCACGAACCTTTAAAATCCGCTCGCGACAACTGCGTTTTCAATTCCGTATCCGCGTTGAACCATTCGTCTTCGCAATCGGTAAAAAGGTTTTCAACCTTGGTATCTGTCAGGGAATCGTTTTCGAACTTAATCTTCTCCGCTGTCGCCTTAATTTCCGCGTTATCCATGTTTTTTGCGGTGTGCGCGTCGGTGGAAAGCGTAAAAATATAACTTCCCGCTTCGACGACGTAACCGCGATAGCCGTCTTCGTCCTTGTCGTAACA
>CAKQSU010000124.1 GCA_934273135.1 uncultured Clostridia bacterium | reverse complement strand
GGTTATAACGGGAAGATAATTCCCGAAAGCAATCTTAAAAAGGACGAAAACGAGTCGGGCGGTTTTGCTCGGCTCGTTTTTGCTGTTTTTATAAGCGAAAAAAAACGGCGGCGGTTTTGTTCTAAAAGCGAATGCGGGCGCGTATAGTAGATTGCAAACAAAAAAATCGGCGGAGGTAAAAAAATGTCCGGTGAAGAGTATGTAGAAATGATAGAAATCCCCGTTAATTCGTGCGAGGTGGTAACAAAGCCCAAGGAGAAAAAATTTACCGTGAAAGGCTTATTTTCTTCGGGACGATTTTTCAAAAAGAGCAAGACCGAGAGAAAAGAAGGGCAAGTTACGGCAAGTTGCGTTGCGGAAAACTTTGCCGAAGATAAAGACGAAAAGTCGAGCGAAGAGGCGGCGCAAATAGCGGAAAGCACGGCGCAAAAAGCCGTAAAAGACATTTTGCCGCCGCGTGAAAAAAAGAAATTCAAATTCGATATTATCGCCGCGCAGATAACCGCAGTGTTTATTCTTATCGCGGCAATACTTGTAACCAACCTCGTGTGGACGGACAGCGGAATGAACACGCTTTTCCGTGAAGTTTTCGGCACGGAAGTAAAAACCGATATGCGTTCGCACACGGCTTTCACGCCGTCCTCTCCGCTGAAAACCGGCGAAGTCACCGTTGAAAACGGAATAATGAAGCTTGCAAAAGGCGCGGTTTACAGCCCCGTAGAGGGCGTTGTCGCTTCCGTTGCGGAAAAGGACGGACTTTACACCGTCACAATAAAGCACAGCGACGTTTTTTCGACCGTCATATCGGGGCTTAATTACGCTTACGCCGCCGAGGGCGACGCGGTGTACACGGGCATACCCGTAGGCATTGCGGACGAAGCGGGCGCGGAAGTCGCCATGTACGATTCGGGCGCGATAGTCACGGGCTACGCAATCGAAAACGGCGGAATTATATGGGAAAAATAAAGGTAAGCGTACATCCTCTGTTTTTCGCGTTCGGATTATACTTTGCTTTCACGGGCAAAGTATTTTCTTTTATATCGTTCACGATAGTCGCCGTCATTCACGAAATAGGTCATTCGTTCGTCGCCGCGCGGCTCGGCTATCGGCTCGAAAAAATAACGCTTATGCCTTACGGCTGCATTATAAGCGGCAAAACGCAAAGTTTTTCTTATAAAGACGAAGTAAAAATAGCCTTTGCGGGACCGCTTGTAAACCTTGCGACCGTCTTTGTGTTTTTTGGGCTTTGGTGGGTGCTGCCGGAAACGTATCCTTTCACCGAGCTTGCTGCGTTTTCAAGCCTTGCCGTCGCCACAATCAACCTTCTGCCGTGTTTTCCGCTCGACGGCGGGCGAATACTGCTTGCGACGCTTTCTCAAAAATTAAAGCGCAAAACGGCGTTGAGAATAGTAAAAGGCTTAGGGCTTGCGCTCGGCGGCGTGTTTTTGGCTCTTTTCGCGTATTCTTGCTTTTCAGGCGTGACGAATATCTCGCTTCTGTTTTTTTCGGCGTTTATGTTGTGCGGCAACGTCCGCGTTTCCGACGAGTGCGATTACGTCCGTATTTTTTGCTCGCTTACCTTTGCGGAGCTGAAAACCCCTCGCGAAGTGCGTATCATCGCCGTCGGAGAGGACGTTAAAGTGAGGGAACTTTTCCGCGTCGGCAACGGGTTTTTCGAGCTTGAAATAATAAAGAAAACCGGGAAAATCAAACGGCTTTCGATTTTTGACGTCATAAAACTCAAAAACGAGGGACGCATTTACGAAAGCGTCGAAAAAGAGGTTGAAAGGCTCGGCTTATAAGCTTGATTAAGGACGTCTAAGAAACGGCAATCGGAGCCACGATGGCTTAAAAATTATAATCCCTATGAGCTTGACATTTGCCCGCGGCTGTGATAAAATTTAATTACTATGAACGTATTTGAAGAAATAAAGAAGAGTAAGATTATAGCCGTCGTAAGACTTGACGATTACGACAAAGCATCGCGCGCGTTCGACGCGCTTGTTGCCGGCGGAATAAATTGCGTCGAGGTGGCTTTCAATATGCCTTTCGCCAAGCGGCTTTTAAGGGAAAAAGTCGCAAAATACGGCGATAAGTTCCTTATCGGCGCGGGTACCGTTACCGACGAGGCGACCGCCGCGGCGGCAAAACGCGCGGGCGCAAAATTCATTTTAACCCCCGCCGTCGACGAAGGCGTGATAGGTTATTGCGTGAACGAGGGCTTGACCGTTATCCCCGGCGTTATGACTCCCACCGAGATTTTAACTGCCGTCCGCGCAGGGGCGAAAGCCGTAAAATTGTTCCCCGCAAGCGTTTTTCCGCCTCGTATTATTTCCGATTTGCGCGCGCCGTTCGGCGGGTTGCAGGTCCTTGCAAGCGCGGGCATAACCGAGGACAATTTAAAAGAATGGCTCAAAGCCGGCGCGTTCGCTCTCGCCGTGTCCTCACCGCTCCTTAAAGGCGTGAAAGAAAACGATTTTGCCGCCGTCAAAAGCAATGCCGAACGTTTTGTCCGCCTCGTAAACGAAAAATAATTTTGATGAAAGCGACCGTCGCAGATTGTGTTTTTGCAATCCGCGGCGTTTTTCGTTTTTACCCTTAATTCGGCTTTTAGAGAATAAAGGCAAGAGAATATGCAGCTCAAGAAGTAGAATATGAACAATTTTAAAACAGGTATTGACAAATTGGAAAGTCTGTTGTAAAATAATAAAAAGTTTATTTAGGGCTTACACTCATTATCCCTATTGACGAGCGGAGGTGAAAACTCTATGGAAACACCGGTGTCGGTCGCTATCGTGGAGGACGAAAAGGATAGCGCGATAAAACTGAAAAAATACATTGAAAAATACGCCGAGGAAAACGCCTTGAAAGTGGAAACGGCGGCGTTTTCGTGCGGGGAAAATTTCCTTTCTTCCAAAAAGAAGTTCGACGTTGTTTTCATGGATATCGAAATGCCGGGCGACGACGGACTTAAAGTCGTAAAGACTTTGCGAAGCGAAGGGAGCGACGTTCTCGTGGTGTTCTGCACTAACCTTGCGCAGTACGCCGTGAACGGTTACGAGGTCGCCGCATTCGATTTTATGGTAAAACCCGTCACGTATTTTGATTTTCGCATGAAGTTCGACCGCGTGATAAACTGCCTTAATTCGCGGAAAAAACGCGAGGTGTGGGTGGCTTCGCGGCAAGGGAAAAGATTGGTGAGCGAAAAACGGCTCAAATACGTCGAAATTATGCGGCACACGCTCGTTTACCATACGCTTGACGGCAACGTTACGGGTACGGGAACGCTCAAAAGCGTAACGGAAATTTTCTCTTCGCCCTCGTTTGCGCTGTGCAATCAGTGTTATTTTGTCAACCTTGCGTTCGTTACGGAAATAAACGGCAATTTTGTGTACGTAGACGGTGACGCGCTCGCAATATCCGCGCCGAAAAAGAAGGAGTTCTTGCGTGCGCTGAACACTTTCCTTGCCTCGGGAGGCGGAAGATGAGCGCGCTTTTTTGGTACAAACTTTTATTCATGACGGAAATTATTATCGCGGAAATACTTTTCACGGCAAAAAAGAAAAAGCGTTCGCATTTTGTTTTACGCGTCGCTCTTTCGATAGCGGTCTGCTATATCGTGGCGGTTGTTTTCCCGGAGCCTAAGGACGCGACTTATACTTGGCAATACTCTTCGCTTA
The DNA here is from genome assembly GCA_934273135.1 of uncultured Clostridia bacterium. Lineage (GTDB taxonomy): Bacteria > Bacillota > Clostridia > Christensenellales > Borkfalkiaceae > UBA4636. The sequence goes on along the minus strand of CAKQSU010000124.1, from coordinate 774 downwards.
TGTTTTTGTCGCTTTTTACGGTAACGCTTTTGTCGCTCGTTTTCGTGTACGAACTTTCCTTTTCCGCCGCCCTTTTTTACGCGCTCACCTCATATACGCTTCAACACTGTCTGTATGAAGTTTTCACGGTGGTAGTCAACGCGTTTTCTTTAACGGGCGGGGTCGATATGTACGCGCCCGATATACTCGACTTTTCTTCGTTCAACAAAGGCACTCTGCTTGTCTGCCTCATTTACATCGATATTTACGTCGTGGGCTACGTTGCGATGTTCCTGTCTTTCGGCAAAAGGCTTGCGGGCGGGGAGGAGCTGAAACTCAAAAGCAACACCATGCTTTTGTTCGGCGCGTTCATTTTGCTTGTGGATATAATTTTAAACGCCGTAATAGTTTACGACGCGGAATCCGACAGAACGTACAACCTCGTGGTGAGCATTTACAACATAATGTGCTGCGTACTCGTTTTCTATATCCAGATTAACCTTATATCGGAAAAGGATTTGCAGATAGAAATGACGCGTTCCGCCGAAATGCTTCGCCAAGCCGAACGGCAATACGCGCTTCAAAAAAAGAATATAGACTTAATCAACGTAAAGTGCCACGACTTAAAACGCAGAATGACTAAAATCGCCGAGGCGGGCAGAATAGACGCCGAGGAGCTTGACGAGATAACCGAAGCCATATCCGTTTACGACGCAAGCGTGAAAACGGGCAACGAAGTTCTCGACATAATACTCACGGAAAAAAGTCTTTTGTGCCGCGCAAGGACAATAAAAA
>CAKQSU010000123.1 GCA_934273135.1 uncultured Clostridia bacterium | reverse complement strand
TATCGACCGTAACCGGGTCCAAAACGAAGAACAGATCAACGCCGTAGTGGAAATTCTTGCGTCAAGCATAGGCTCGCTCACCAATCCGCTAAAACTCTCAAACACATTCAGAAGTGTTGCCAACTTGCCTATCGCGGATAAAACTGTTTCTAATTATCTTGCGTATCTCGAAGACGCTTTTCTTGTAGATAAATCAAAGCGTTACGACGTAAAAGGCAAAAAGTATCTATCCACCCCATCGAAATACTATTTTACCGATTTGGGATTAAGAAATGCCGCGCTCAACTTTCGTCAACAAGAAGAAAATCACATTATGGAAAACGTGATTTATCTCGAACTGATAAAGCGCGGATTTGCCGTAGACGTTGGCATTGTGGAAACCGCAAAACGAAATGCGGAAGGAAAGGTCGTTCGTAACTATGCCGAAGTGGATTTTATCGCAAATCGCGGTAATAATAAGTTTTATATTCAATCGGCTTTTGCAATGGACACAGAAGAAAAGCAGGAACAGGAAAAGAACTCCCTTTTGAATATAAAAGACTTTTTCAAAAAAATAATCATCATAAAAGACGATATAAAACGCAAACGCGACGAAAACGGTATTGTTACAATGAGCATTTACGACTTCCTTCTCGACGAAAACAGTATCGAATACTGATAGTCGTTTTATTGCGTAGCATCTGACAATTTGCTTATCATAAATTAAAATATTCTAACACAGATGGCAAGAGTTTTGTATGACCATAGTTCAATCTGACTTGCACCCGTGCCGCCAAAACGCAAAAATCCCGCATTTTATGCAGGATTTTTGTGTTTTTCTTGTTAAAATTCTATGTGCTTAAAGTCCTTGCGAGTGCTTTTCTTGTACAAGACAATCTTTTTGCCGATAACACAAACGACTTCCGCGCCCGTTTTTTCGGCGACCTCCTCGGCGAGCATATCCGCCGTGTCCTCGGCGTTGTTGAGAACGGAAATTTTGATGAGTTCGCGTTTTTCAAGTGCCTGCATAAGGCTTTCCGCCATATTGTCCGTTACGCTGCCCTTTCCTATCTGCGCTATCGGCTCTATCGCCGAAGCAAGGCTTTTGAGATTGCTTCTTTGTTTCGATGTAAACATTGTTTGTTCCTCTTTTTAATTTCAAATAATCGTCAAATTTCGACAAAAGCCCCTCTATAACTTCGTTATCGGGCTTTTTTTATTTTTTACAAGACTTAATCGACAAAATCGAATTCTATTTCGCCGATGACGACCGTGTCGCCGTCCTTTATGCCCGCGGCGCGCAAAGCTTTGAACACACCCTTGTCGCGCAATGTTTTTTGCATATACGCAAGCGAATCCATATCGTCCAAAACGACGTTACGCGCAAGCAAATCTACAAGCGGACCGACGACCACGTATGCGCCGTCCTCGTCACGCTCTATTTCGAATTCGTCTTCGCTCGGGCGTTCGTAAACGTATTCGTCAAATTCCATAGGCTTAACCGGCGGAATCTCTTTCAAAACTTCCCATACGCCGTCGAGCAGTTCCTTTACACCCTCGCCCGTGAGCGCGGAAACGGGATAAACGGGGTACTTGTCACCCACCTTTTGCTTGAAAATTTTAAGGTTTTCTTCCGCGCCTTCAATATCGATTTTGTTTGCCGCAACGACTTGTTTTACGTCGGCAAGCCCCTCGTTGTACTTGAAAAGCTCGGTGTTTATCTTGACGAAATCTTCGTACGGGTCGCGCCCTTCGCTGCCCGCGATATCGACGATATGAACGAGCATACGCGTCCTTTCGATGTGGCGCAAAAACTCGTGTCCTAAGCCCGCACCTTCAGCCGCGCCCTCGATAAGCCCCGGGATATCCGCAACGACGAAGTTGTCGTCATAATGCGAAACAACGCCGAGATTAGGCGAAAGCGTTGTGAAGTGATACGCCGCGATTTTGGGCTTTGCACCCGAAATTTTGGATAAAAGCGTGGACTTCCCGACGCTCGGGAAGCCAAGCAAGCCTACGTCGGCAATAGTTTTAAGTTCAAGCGTAACGCGTTTTATCTCGGTATGCACGCCCTTTTGCGAAAAATGGGGCGCATGACGGCGAGAAGTGCAGAACTTAACGTTGCCTTTTCCGCCGCTGCCGCCTTCCATAACGAGCTTTTTTTCGCCGTCGTAAAATACGTCGCAAATAGGTCTCCCTGTCTGAGTGTCGCGCACGAGCGTGCCGAGCGGAACCTTTATATACAAATCTTCCCCGTCCTTGCCGTGGCACTTTTTGGGTCCGCCCTTACCGCCGTTTTCGGCTACGTATTTCTTTTTGAATTCAAAGTCGATTAGGCTCGATTTCCCCGCATCGCCGACGAAATAAACGTTGCCGCCTCTTCCGCCGTCGCCGCCGTCCGGTCCGCCGTTGGCAACGCCTTTATAACGGATAAACGACGTAACGCCGTCGCCGCCGTCGCCCGACTTTATCAAGATGCTTTGTTTGTCCACAAACATATTTTAATCCTTGCTCCTATTTTCTTTTTTCGTGTTTTTTTTAGCAGAAACAAACTTTTCAGCCTTTGTTTTTCCCGTCGTTTTTTTCTTTAAACCGTGTTTTTCGCAAAGAGAAAAAACGCAGCAATTTTCGCAATCGGGCTTAATCGCTTTACAAACCTGCCTGCCGTGATAAATTAAGTAATGATGAGCTTTCGACCACAAATGTCGGTCTATAAGGCGATTAAGCGACTTTTCCGTGTCCGTAACGTTGTCGGACTCGGCTAAACCCAAACGATTTGAAACGCGGAAAACATGCGTATCGACGGCTATTGCTTCACCGCCGAAAGCGACGGCGTAAACGACGTTCGCGGTCTTTTGCCCTACGCCCGCAAGGGTCTTTAACTCTTTTTGAGATTCGGGGACTTTGCCGCCGAATTTTTCGACGATATCTTTTGAAGCCGACAGAATATGCGCGGCTTTACTGCGATACAGCCCGCAACTTTTTATCTTTTCGCCGAGTTCGCCGACGGAAAGCGTAAGCATTTTTTCGGGCGTATTGTAATCCTTGAAAAGCTCTTTCGTGACGATGTTTACCCGCTTGTCCGTGCATTGCGCGCTTAAAATAACCGCAACCAAAAGCTCGTACGGGGAAGAAAATTCAAGTGCGGGGCGCGCGTCCGGATAAGCCGCCGCAAGAGCCGATATTATTTTGTCCGCTTTAAACTTGTCCATTCTTACTCTATCCGCCGTTCGTTTTATTTGTCATAATATTGTAACACATTTTTTTTCTTAATTCAACGAATTTATAAGCCTTTTTAAGTAATTCTCGCCGAAGTCGTTTTTCCTCCCTCGCTCGAATATAAAAATATCGCATAAAAGCCCGAAAAATAACCGTTACGAATTATTCTTTGCGCTTTACCGATATACACCGACGAAAACTTTGCGGATATTCCGCAACCGATACGCGCTTCCTTCGGCGTGCCGACCGTCGAAACGAAAACGCCCTCTTGCTCCATTAAATCTATAAATTCAAAGACTTCCGTTTTGGAACGAAAAGTCGCGACTGCCCACTTCATATATTCCGCCTTCGAGGTCTTTTAAACCCCTTTATACAATATATTAAACAAAGAGGCGTTATTGTGAGTATAATTTATTTCGACAATGCCGCAACCGGCGGCGTAAAGAGCAAAAACGTTGTTTCGGCGGTTCTTTCAAGCCTGACTTCCTTTCAGGCAAACGCCGGCAGAGGTTCGTCTTCTCTCGCCGTTTCCGCCGCTCGGGAAGTTTACGAAACGCGTAAACTTTTATCGAAAACCTTTAATAACGGACATATAGACAGGGTTATCTTCACGGCTAACTGCACGGAAGCTCTCAACTTCGCTATCTTCGGGTTATGGCGAGGTTGCGGAAATATCGTTGCCGACGCCACAAATCACAACGCCGTTTTACGCCCGCTTTCCGCATTGAAAACACGCGGCGCAAAAGTTCGTTACGCCTACCCGACCGATAAAATGCACATATGCGCAAGCGACGTTCTGCCGCTTATCGACAAGGACACATCTTTCGTTTGCATAAACGCCGTATCCAACGTAACGGGCGAGAAAAACGATTTTGAGGAAATCGGTTTTGAGCTAAAAAAGCTCGGCGTGCCGCTTATCGTCGACGGTGCGCAGGCGGGCGGGCATATCCCTATCGATATGAAATCTTCCGGAATAAATTGCTTGTGTCTTGCAGGGCATAAAGGCTTAGGCGCAACGCAAGGCGTAGGGGTTCTTCTTTTTGACGAAAGCGTGGAGCCGACCCCGCTTTTGTTCGGCGGAAGCGGTACGGAAAGCTTTGCGCCCGTCCCGTCTTCCTACCCCGAAAAATTAGAAGCGGGAACGCTGAATTTACCCGCGATTAAAGGGCTTAAACAAGCGATAATCGACTTATCGGCTAACTTTTGTCAAAAACGAAAGAGGATTTACGCTCTTACCGAAAGCTTAATTAAAGAGCTTGAAAGCTTCCGCGAAATCAAACTTTTTTCTCGCCCCAACGAGTGCGGAAT
>CAKQSU010000122.1 GCA_934273135.1 uncultured Clostridia bacterium | reverse complement strand
AAAGCTAAAAATTAACGATAACGAAGTTATAGACAAGTTTACCAAAGACGAAAACGGCAACTATAAGTTCCGCTTTGAAAACGTCAACGTAGTAGATTTTGCCACCCCGTACACCGTTACCGTTTGGAACGAAAAGGACGAAAAAATCGGACAGACCTTGAGCTATTCCGTGAATACTTACGTTTTCAATAAGCACGCGGACGGAAGTATGGGCGCGATAACGAGAGCCGTTTACAACTACGGCGTTTCCGCTGTTAATTACAACGCGGAAAAAGGCGAACATGTCTATACTAAGCTCGAATTTGCCGAAGAGCAGCGAGTCGTTGCCGGCGAGGACGTTTTAGCTGAAAACTTGAAAGTAAACAAAGTTTGCTCTGTTTGCGGACATTCCGAAGAAACTGCTACGGCAACTTACGACACGACTAAAACTTTCACGCTTGAAGATAACACCGTTGAAGTAACTGCCGACGGTATAGTTGCTGAAGCCGAAGTTACCGTTTTGACAAGACTTGCTACGCCCGAAGCCGATACTATAAAATTAAATGGGTGGGTTATCGAATTTGACAGACAAGCAACTTTCCCCGAAAGTTACGGCACGGTAAGCGGTAAAACGGGTTTCCTTCGTTACGATTTTGTAGAGCGTATCGAATATACTTTCTACAAGGAAGAAGGCACTGACCTTGGCACGTTGTATCTCGTTAAGAATGGTTCGAATGCTTATCTTACTTTGAGCAACAGTACATATGCAACGAAACTTGACGGTCCTGTCGGAGATTTGTACGCAATGAATAATTCGGAATTATTCTTTAACGTTTATACCGAATTTTCAAGACTTTGCTATCTTGCTATGGGTGAAAACTATGTTGCAAATACTCAGTATTATATAAAAGCAAAAGCAATTGCCAAAGAAAATACTTTGTACGCAGACAGTAAGGAAAGTACGTTTGATAATGCTAAAACGTTTACCGTACTCGGCAACTGGAAAAACGTTGCATATACTGCCCCCGATGCTAATATGTTTATGGTAAATACTTATGAATGGGACAAAGGCGCAAGCGCTTTTGAAACGAACAGATATTCCGATTCTAACGACACGAGATTGTCTAACGTTAACGTTGCGTATATTAAAATTACCGTCTACGATACTTACACTGGTAGTGACTTGGGCGCGTTCAAAATAGTACGTTCGGGCGAATTAGACGCTCATCTGAGTACTATGAACAATAGCGGAACGTGTAGCCAAAGGCTCAGCTGCAATCCTGAGAAACCTGCTTTTAGCGACTTCTGCCTTGTTGTTACAAAGAAGACAGAAGAGGGTGGAGGATTGTCGGATAATGGATTAGTTTTTAAAAATATTGTAGATTATGCTATTATGGACAATATTCCGTCCGACGGCTACTATTCGCTCGGCTTTAAGGGGCAAGTAATAGCTTATGCCGGTTCGGGTTACGAAGACAGCGCAATTTACGATTACGGCAAAGTTAACGTTTTATCAGACTTAATGAGCAATTATAAGCCCGAAGCTTAAAAATCGGTAATCACAAACCGGAAGCTTAAGCTTTAAGTTACAACAAAAAAACAAGGCTATACGTCAATAATCGGCGTATAGCCTTGTTTTTTATGTTTTTATTGCCGCAATGTAACGGTAAATGTCGTGGCGGAAAGGTCGCTTATAACGTCCACTTTGCCGAAGTGAAGTTCGGCTATTTTTTTGACCATCGAAAGACCTATGCCGTTGCCTTGCGTTTTATGCGATTTGTCGGCTTGGTAAAACTTGCCGAATATGCGAGGGATTTCTTCGCGAGGGATAACCGCGCCCACGTCCGTGAAAGACACTTTTACGCTGTGCGCGTCGCGCTCTATTTTTACGGTAAGGTCCGTGCCGGGGTTGGCGAATTTTATTGCGTTTTCGGTAAGGTTTAGCCAGGCTTCCTTCAATAAATCTCTGTCTCCCCAGCAGAAAACCTCGTCGAATTCAAGTACGGGCGTAAGGTTTTTTTCCGTCCACTTTTTTTCGAGGAGCAAAAAGGTCGTGCGGATATCTTCCGAAAGGTCGAAGCGCGTTTTGTTGGTTAAAATCGCGGTGTTTTCAATCTTTGTCATATTGAGAACTTTCGTTGCCATGTTGGCAAGCCGCGCGGATTCTTCCTCGATGATTTTGAGATATTCTTTTTCCGTTTTTTCGTCAAGACCGCCTTTGTTTAAAAGCTTTGCGAACCCGTAAACGGACACTATCGGCGTTTTGAATTCGTGCGAGAAGTTGTTTGAAAAGTCGGAGCGCAAAAGCTCGGTGTTTTGCAATTCTTCGGCAAGGCGGTTGAAATTTTCCGAAACGCTTTTAACGACGGGGTTGCTCGAACCGAGGTCCACGCGCACGCCGTAATCGCCTTTGGAAAGCTTTTGCATTGCCTCAAGCAGTCTGTCAACGGGGCTTAGAACGAAGCGGCTTACGATAACCGATACAAAGACGCCGATAGAAACGCTTGTGACGACGAAAATTATAAATATCCAAAAGAGCTGGTTTTCGGGACCGACGACAAAAATTTTCGTTCTCATCAAAATAAACCCTACTAAAAGCTCGATAAGCGCGGTTATGCCGAGGACTATCGACACGCCGACTATGAAAAATAGCGTTGAACGGGCTTTTTTAACGGGTATAGCCGATTGCGCGGGGGCGGATTTTTGTTTTTCGATTAAAGGATTTTTTTTCATACCTTTTTCACCGCCTTATAGCCGAGTCCGCGCACGCTTGCAATCTCGAATTCCGGATAGTTTTCAAAGCGTTTGCGAAGTCTGTTGATATGTACCGTGACCGTTTCCCAACCCGTTTCGCAATCCATTCCCCAAATTTCGTCCATAAGCTGTATCCGCGTGAAAATTTTGTCGGGGTACGAAAGGAGTTTAAAGAGCAGCAAAAATTCTTTCTGCGGCAGTTCCTGAACGTCGTCGCCGCGGCTCACCGTAAGCGCGTCGTAATCGAGAGTGACCTCGCCGATAACAAGCTTTCTTTCGCTGTAAATTTTAGAGCGGCGTAGTAGTGCTTTGACGTGCAGAATAAACTCTTCGTCGTCGACGGGCTTTGACATATAGTCGTCAATCCCCGCAAGAAACCCCTTTTTTCTATCCTCCGGCAGTTGTTTTGCCGAAACCATAAGGATTGGGATATTGCTTTCGCAACGGCGCAAAACTTCCGTCAGCGCGTAGCCGTCCATTCCGGGCATCATAACGTCCGCAACGATTAAGTCCACATGTATTTTGTCTATCGCTTCGAGCGCGCTTTCGCCGTCTTCGGCGGTCTGCACGCTGAATCCTTCGTTTTTTAACAGCGCAGAAAAGAGATTGCGCGTGTTTTTGTCGTCGTCCACTACGAGGATGTTGAACATTTTTAGTCCTCCGAGATTTATATGCGCGCGTTGCGCGCTCGATATTTGCGACAAGGGCGCAAACGATATGCCTAACGGCGTGATATTTGCCTATCGGCAATCGATATTCGCACGTAAAGTGCGAGCGAACGCAGATTTTTTATATTATATAAATTTGTCCGCGATTTTCAACTTTCCGTTTTCAATTTTCAACTTGTTTGATATTCACGCTTTGCGTGAGTGTGCAATATACATACTTAATATAGCATTTTTTGTTCGTTTAGTCAAGCGTAGCTTAGCCGGATAACCGCACAAGGCGTTTTTGGCTTAAAAATACTTTTTATAGTTTATTTTCGGTTTATACTAACGATGTATAATTAAAAAAAATAAAGATTATGCCTAAAATCGATTTAATAAGGTTTGTCGGCTTAAATAGCTAAAAAGGAGAGATATGGACGGCTTAGCTTACAAAAGACTTGTCGAAGCGGGTTACGCTTCGCTTAAAGCTTCCGCTGAAGAAGTAAACGATTTGAACGTTTTCCCTATCCCGGACGGGGATACGGGCGACAATATGTGTTCGACCGTTCTCGGCGGAATTAAAGAAGCTCCCGAGGACGAAGATATTTCTTTCGTTTCGGCAAAAATCGCCGACGGAATGATTCTTGGCGCAAGGGGCAACTCCGGCGTTATACTTTCTCAGATTTTCAAAGGGCTTGCTAACGGGCTTGACGGAAAGAAAACAGCCGATGAAAAAGACTTCGCAAACGCGCTTCTGTTGGCGGTAGATACGGCGTACAGGGCGGTCGAAAAGCCGGTTGAAGGCACGATACTCACTGTGCTTAAATCCTCGGTAGAAGCCGTTAATCGACTTATAGGCGGAGATTTTGACGAAGAAGCTTTGTTTTTGACGCTTTACGAGCGTTCCGTAAGCGCGGTCGAAGAAACCCCGGAACAACTTTTCGTTTTAAAAGAAGCGGGCGTTGTGGATAGCGGCGGAAAGGGGCTTAGCTATATCTTCAAAGGCTTTTTGAGCGCGATAAGAGGCGAAGAGATAGCTGCGGCAGACGGCGAAAACGCGGTAGGCGGCGGCGCAAAAGAGCTTGACTTGTCGCTTTTCGACGAAAACTCCGTAATGCAATTCGGGTACTGCAC
>CAKQSU010000121.1 GCA_934273135.1 uncultured Clostridia bacterium | reverse complement strand
GGTCGGTAGTGACGCGTCTTCTTTCAAGGTTGTCGGCTCGGTTATTAAGCAGGACAAGTTCAAAAAGGTTATCGTATTCAAATACAAAGCCAAAAAGAACGAAAGAAAGAAACAGGGTCACAGACAACCGTTCACGGCTGTTAAAATTCAATCCATTGCAGCCAACTAATTTATCAGGAGGTTAAATAATTATGTTTTTATTCAGATTATTTGCTCATAAAAAGGGTGTCGGTTCCTCCAAGAACGGTCGTGACAGCGCCGCAAAGCGTTTAGGACCTAAGCGTTCGGACGGACAGTCGGTTCTCGCCGGCAACATTCTCGTTCGTCAGAGAGGCACCAAATTTCATCCCGGTACGAACGTCGGAATCGGCAGCGACGACACGCTGTACGCACTTACCGACGGCGTCGTAAAATTCGAAAGATTGGGCAAAGATAAAAAGCAGGTTAGCGTAGTAGCAAAAGCTAACTAAATTCAGCTTATTACGCCGTCGCTTTTTCAAGCGGCGGTTTTACTTTTCTTAAAAAACGTATGATAGAATTTTCCGCGCAAAATCTCAACTTTAAAGATACGCTCGAATGCGGGCAGATTTTCCGCTTTAAGCCGTTTGACGGCGGGTTTATAGTCTTTTCGCTCGGCGAATGCGCAATTTTAAAATCGGACGGGCAAAAGTCGATTATAGATTGCACTTCGGATTGTTATTTTGATAACTTTTTCGACCTTTCTTTCGATTACGCCGCCGAGATAGAAAAAATAAAGGGCTACGGGTTTGAAAAGCTCACAAAGGCTTCTTCTATGTATCCGGGGCTTAGAATTTTGCGGCAAGACAAAACGGAAGCTTTGTTTTCCTTTATAATTTCGCAAAACAACAATATTCCGCGAATAAAGTCGACTATAGAAAAGACTTGCGAAAAGCTCGGCGAAACGAAAACTTTCAAAGGTATCGAATATAAGGCTTTTCCGACGGCAGAGGCGTTTGCGGGGCAAAACGAGGATTTTTATAAGTCGCTCGGGTACGGGTATCGCGCGGAGTACGTACTGAATACCGCAAGGCTTCTTAGCGACGGAAAACTCGACCTTTCTTCTCTCGACAAACTCCCCACCCCGGAGCTTAAAGCCGAACTTTTAAAGATAAAGGGCGTGGGCGACAAGGTTGCCGACTGCGTGATTTTTTTCGGATTTCATCGGTCGGACGCGTTCCCCGTGGACACCTGGATAGAGAAAATTTACAGGGAAGATTTTAAAGGTTCGCTCACGGACAGAAAGAAAATTTCAAAATATTTTACAGACTTGTTCAAGGAAGATTCCGGTTACGTTCAGCAATATCTTTTTTATGCAAAGCGCAACGGAACGTTATAAAAAATGAAGCATTTACTACCGTATTTCAAAAAATATAAAATAGAATCGATAATCGCGCCGCTGTTTAAAATGCTGGAATCGTGCTTTGACTTGGTCGTGCCGATAATCGTTGCGGCGATAATCGACAAGGGCATCGCAACGGGCGATAAAACTTATATCATAACACGCTTTTTGTTGCTTATAGCGATGGCGGTTTGCGGGTTTTGCTGCACGATAGTCGCGCAGTTTTTCGCGGCTAAGGCGGCAACGGGTACGGCAACGGGATTAAGGCGCGAGCTTATGGCGAAGATTTCGACGTTTTCTTTCACCGAACTCGACAAAACGGGGGCTTCTACCCTCGTTACGCGCATGACAAGCGACGTAAACCAGGTGCAAGAAGGCATAAACCGCTTTTTAAGGCTGTTTTTGCGCAGCCCGTTTATAGTTTTCGGAGCAATGATAATGGCGTTCACGATAAACGCGCAAGTCGCGATAATCTTCGTCATTGCCATTCCCGTTCTTTTTGCGATAGTTTTCGGAATAATGAAGCTTACGTCGCCGATGTACAAAACGGTGCAACAAAACCTCGATTCCGTCACCAACGAAGTGCGCGAGGACTTGAACGGCGTGCGCGTTATAAGGGCTTTCGGGCGCGAAGAAGTTCAGCGCGAAAGGTTTGTCGAAGCGGATAAAAGACTGTATAAATCGCAGATACGCGTGGGCAAGGTCGCGGCGTGGATGAATCCGCTCACTTACCTTGTGATAAACTCCGGAATAATAGCTATTTTGTGGCTTTCCGCAGGCAAGGTCAACGACGGCGTTCTGCTTTCGGGCGGCGTAATCGCGCTCATTAACTATATAAGCCAGATTCTCGTCGAACTCGTCAAGCTTGCGAACGTAGTCATCGTCATGGGCAAAGCGGGTTCGTGCTTAAACCGTATAGGAGAAGTTCTCGACGCCGAGTCGAGCATAAAGTACGCCGAGAAAGAAACGGAAGAAAAAACGGACGATTGCTCCGTCAGATTCGAAAACGTTTCGCTTACTTACGCCGGCGCGGGCGCGGAATCGCTCACGGATATAAACGTAGACATAAAACGAGGTTCGACCGTCGGCATAATCGGCGGCACGGGCAGCGGCAAATCGTCGCTTGTCAATCTTATCCCTCGCTTTTACGACGCAACGAAAGGCAGCGTTTTCGTGAACGGCAAAAACGTAAAAGACATGACGAGAGAAGAACTTCTTTCTTCGGTCGCTATCGTCGACCAAAAACCGCTTTTGTTTTCGGGTACTATCCGCTCCAACATGCAGTGGGGAAAAAACAACGCGACGGACGAGGAAATATGGCGGGCGTTAGAGCTTGCGCAGGCGGCGGAATTCGTCCGCAAAAAAGACGGCGGACTCGACGAAAAGGTTTCCCGCGGGGGCGCGAATTTTTCGGGCGGACAAAAGCAAAGGCTTTCGATCGCTCGCGCGCTTATGACAAACGCGCCGATAATAATTTTCGACGACAGTTCGTCGGCTCTCGACTATGCAACCGACGCCGCGCTTCGCCACGCGCTCAAAACTCTGCCAAAGGACACGACCGTGATAACCGTTTCCCAACGCACGAGCAGCATTGCGCACGCCGACAAAATAATAGTCCTCGACGACGGCAAAATCGCCGGCGCAGGCACTCATGACGAGCTGCTTACTACTTGCGAAGTGTATAAGGAAATTTACGATTCGCAGACGAAAGAAAACGAGGAGGGCGAGTGCGATGAGTAAAAACAAAATCGACAAAGGAACGCTTAAACGCGTTTTACGCCTCGTTAAGCCTTATTCCGGGTTCGTGTGCTTAAGCCTTGTTTTCGCGCTTATTTCGGCTGCCGCGCAGCTTTTAATTCCCGTTTTCACCGGGTGGGCGATTGACGCTATGATAGGCGTAGGCGCGGTTAAGTTCGAAATAGTTTTAAAATGGATTATAGCGGTCGCGATATCCGCCGCGGCGGGCGCGGTTGCGCAAAAACTTTTGGCTCTCACTAACAACAAAATAGTTTATTCCGTATGCAAGGACTTGCGCGACGAGCTTAGCGGAAAGTTCAACAAACTTCCGCTTTCGTATCTCGATACGCACCGGACGGGCGATATCGTAAGCCGCGCCGTTGCCGACGCGGACACGCTTGCGGACGGACTTTTGCTTGCCTTTACTCAACTTTTTTCGGGCGTCGTGCTGATAATTTCCATACTTGCGGTGATGTTCGTTCTCAATTGGGTTATCGCAATCGCCGTGCTTGTTTTAACTCCGCTTTCCGTTTTTGCGGCAAGGTTCATTACTACGCGTTGCCACAAGTATTTTAAAGCTCAGTCGGAAATCCGCGGCGAGGAAGCCGCGCTCGTCAACGAGCTTATCGAAGGTCAGCGCGTCGTCCGCGAGTTCGGACACGAAGAAGAAAGCCTTGAGGACTTTGACGAAATAAATAATCGGCTCGATAAAGCCGCGCTTAAAGCCGCGTTCTTTTCAAGCCTTACAAACCCGAGTACAAGGCTCATAAACAACATAATTTACGCCGTTATCACCGTTATAGGCGCGTTTTTCGCCGTAGCGGGCGGCGGCGCGGCGGGCATTATAACCGTCGGCGAATTAAGCGTGTTTTTAAGCTACGCTTCGCAGTACGCAAAACCCTTCAACGAGATAAGCGAAGTCATAACGGAACTGCAAAACGCGCTCACATGCGCTTCGAGGGTGTTTGAACTAATCGACGAAAAGGAAGAAATCCCCGACTGCGCCGACCCGCTTTGCCCGCCCGTGAAAGGCGAAGTGAAGCTCGATAAAGTCTACTTTTCTTACGTTCCTTCAAGACCGCTTATCGAAAACTTTTGCCTGAAAGTGACCCCGGGCGAACGCATAGCGATAGTCGGACCCACCGGGTGCGGAAAAACAACGTTAATCAACTTATTGATGCGTTTTTACGACGTAAACTTAGGCGAAATATCGGTTGACGGCGCGGACGTAAGACGAATGAAACGCAAGGATTTGCGTTCGCGTTACGGCATGGTTTTGCAGGATACGTGGCTTGCGACCGGCACCGTTAAGGAAAACATCTCTTACGGCAAAATAGGCGCGAGCGACGAGGAAGTTGTCGCCGCCGCAAAAGCAGCTCATGCGCACTCCTTTATAACCCGCTTGCCCGACGGTTACGACA
>CAKQSU010000120.1 GCA_934273135.1 uncultured Clostridia bacterium | reverse complement strand
GCGGTGCAGAGTTTAAGGTGTCAATCGGACAAAAGCTATTACCACCGCTTTGTCAAATCGGTTCTCGAAAAAACCGACAACTTACGGATAATCCAGGGTGAAGCTACGGAAATTCTCGTCGAGGACGGAGAAGTAAAAGGCGTAAAAACGGCGTACGGAAGCGTGCTTTACGCAAAAGCGATAGTTCTTTGCACGGGCGTATACTTAAAAAGCCGCGTCATCGCCGGCGAATGGTCCAAAAACTCGGGTCCCAACGGCTTCGAAGCGGCAAACGAACTCACGGAGAGCTTAATAAAGCTCGGCTTCACCATTCGACGCTTCAAAACGGGAACGCCCGCAAGGATAGACGGACGAACGATAGATTACACAAAATGCACCGTTCAGTGCGGCGAAACGGACGTGTACCCCTTTTCGTTTATGTCCGACGGCGTACCCGAAAAGCAAACGCCGTGCTACTTGACGTACACAAACGAAAAAACGCACGAAATAATTAAAGCCAACCTCGACCGCTCGCCGCTTTTTAACGGCGAAATAAAGTCCACGGGACCGAGATACTGCCCGTCTATAGAAACAAAGGTGGACAGATTCCGCGACAAAGAGCGGCACCAGATATTCTTGGAACCCGAGGGCGCGGATACGGACGAAGTTTACGTTCAGGGCATGTCCACGTCCCTCCCGCACGACGTTCAGAAGGCAATGTACCGCACTATCGCGGGGCTTGAACACTGCGAGATAATGCGCTACGCCTACGCGATAGAGTACGACTGCATAGACTCGACGGAACTACTCGCAACCCTTCAATTCAAAAAAATAAAAGGGCTTTACTCGGCAGGTCAGATAAACGGCACCAGCGGTTACGAAGAAGCCGCCGCCCAAGGGCTTATCGCCGGGCTGAACGCCTCGCTATACTTACGCAATCTTCCTCCGCTCGTACTTCGCCGCGACGAAGCGTATATCGGCGTGCTGATCGACGACCTCGTGACGAAAGGCACGGACGAGCCGTACAGAATGATGACTTCCCGCGCGGAATACCGCATATTCCTGCGCCAGGACAACGCCGACATGCGTTTAACCGAAAAGGGGCGCGAAGCGGGGCTTGTTTCCGACGAACGCTACGCAAGGTTTTTAGCGCGTAAAAAAGCCCTCGCCGACGGCGAAGAAATTCTTAAAACGATAGTTTCGCCCAAACAAGCAAAGGAGTTTGTCGAAAGCTACGGCGGAACGCTGAGCGGCGGAATCTCTTACGCCGACATGATAAAGCGCGGAATACCGCTCGAAGATATAATTAAAAAATTCGGCATTTTAGAGGGTTACGCCTACGACCTTAAAGAAACGCTCGAAACGACCACCCGCTACGAAGGCTACTTGAAGCGCGGACTCGAAGAGATTGAAAAGGCTCGTCGGCTCGAAGAAAAAGCCCTTTCGCCCGATATCGAATATAAAGATATAGACGGACTGAGGATAGAAGCGCGCGAAAAGCTTGACAAAATAAAGCCCCTTTCCTTGGGTCAGGCAAGCAGAATTTCGGGCGTGAACCCCGCGGACATCGCCGTCTTAATGGTGTATTTAAGCAGTAAGGAGCGCAGACAATAACGTTTCCTTTTTTCGGGTCGGCTTACATTCAAAGCTTTCCCGCAAAAAAGCCTTGACAATATTAGTTTTATATGATATATAATAGTTATAACTTAAAGGAGTGAGCAAATGACAGAACAAGAATATCAAAAATACTCGAAGGCGCAACGCAACTATCTTTCCGCTCGTTACGAGATTCTTTTAATCATCGTAATGACAATCGTCAATATGTTTTTGTTGCCGACGACGGAAACTTACTACGTATGCAGCATTTCTTTTGCGACGTTTCAAATAATTTCCGCCATACTCGCTAAAAAAGACCCCTCGCAATTCGGCGTTTCGGCGGAGCTTGCCGAAAAAGCTCTTCCGGGCGCGATAATGATTGCGATTATAATAACCGTCGTATACGTTCTCTTCTTTTTCCTTTCCAAAAAAAGAAGAGGTTGCCTTATCACGCTTCTCGTACTCGTTTCGATAGACACGTTTTTCACGCTTCTGAACTCGGCTTTGGTTTCTTCCGCGATTTTAGATATCGTAGTACACGGCGTAGCGATTTTCTTTCTTGCAAAAGGCGTAAGTTCCGGCAAAGTTTTGCAGGACCATTTTGCAAAAGGCGTTGCGGTAAGCGCGGCGGAAATACGCGGTTACTTTGAAGAAAGCCAAAGACAAAAAGCCGAAGAAGCCGTAAATCGCGCCAGAACGCCGCAATTTAAAGACGACGACCCGTTCGGATACGGCATGCCCTCCGCAAACTCGACAGCCGCAAAACCGCAGGCAAACGTCGTTACGCGTTGCCCCTCTTGCGGCGCGCCGAGAAACGGCTCGGATAAGTTCTGCCCCTACTGCGGAACGGCTTACGAAGCGGCTCGACAAGACTCCCGACAAACAACCGTTCAAACTCCGTCCGTAACGACAAACCAATCGACAACCCCGTCCGCTTCCGACAAA
Organism: uncultured Clostridia bacterium; assembly: GCA_934273135.1. GTDB lineage: Bacteria > Bacillota > Clostridia > Christensenellales > Borkfalkiaceae > UBA4636. Next base: position 2,062 of record CAKQSU010000120.1, on the reverse strand, counting down.
GATTCTGCTGGCAACGACGATTTGGCGTAAGGACTAAAAGGAAATCATGACGAAAGAAAAAGTTAAAAAAATCGGGACCGTGGACATGCTCAACGGTCCTTTTATTCCAAAAATACTATCTTTTGCCGTCCCTGTCATGCTGACAGGGTTTCTGCAACTTTTGTACAGCTCCGCAGACCTCGTCGTCGTGGGGCAGTTTTCCGAGCATAAAAACGCCGCTCAAGCCGCGATAAGCTCGACTTCCGCGCTTATCAACCTTATAATCAACCTCTTTATGGGGCTTGCCGTCGGCATAAACGTTGCGGTGGCAAGAAGAATCGGCGCAAAAAACGACGACGGCGTAAAAAAGGTTATACACACTTCGGCGATAGTAGGGCTTATCGGCGGCGTTTTTGTAGGCGTAATCGGCTTCTTTTTCGCGCGCACCTTTCTCGAATGGATGATGTGTCCCGAGGACGTTATCGACCTTGCCGCGCTGTATATGAAGATTTACTTCGTCGGCGCGCCGTTCAACCTTTTGTACAACTTTTTCGCTTCGGTTCTGCGCGCTAAGGGCGAAACGAAAAAACCTTTCGCAATCCTCGCCGCGGCGGGCTTAGTCAACGTTTTGCTCAATCTTATTTTCGTTATAGGATTCAAAATGAGCGTGGACGGCGTTGCAATCGCCACCGTTATTTCTCAGGCGGTGTCCGCCGTGCTTGTAACCGTTCTGCTCGTCCGTTCGCCGTTTCCTTTCAAACTTTCCTTTAAGGATTTAAAGGTCGATAAGACCTCGCTTGCGGATATTGTTAAAATCGGACTTCCCGCCGGCGTACAAGGCTCGATGTTTTCAATCTCGAACGTCATAATTCAGTCTACCATAAACTCCTTCGGTTCGGTAGTCTTGGCCGCCAACGGCAACGCCGTGAGCGTAGAAGGCTTTTTAAACGTTGCGGTGGACGCGGTCTATCAGGCTACCGTTTCATTTATCGGGCAGAACTACGGCGCGGCAAGAAAAAAGAATATCGTAAAAATTTCGATAGATGCGATGATCGTCTGCACGGCAATCTGCCTATTTATGGCGGCTTTCGTGTTGCTTTTGAGATACCCGCTTTTAAGAATTTTTTCAAGCTCGGACGAGATAATCGAAGCGGGCTGCAAACGGTTTTACATAAACGTTTCTTTTTACGCCGTGTTCGGCTGGATGCAGATACTCGTCGGAATGCTTCGCGGACTCGGTCACGGAATAATGCCTATGGTCTTTTCCGTCCTCGGCGTATGCGTTTTCAGAATAGTCTGGATTTACACCGTTTTCCCTTTGACGAAAACGATAGAATCTGTTTACTGGTCTTACCCCGTTTCGTGGGCGATAACGGCTCTCGCGCTCTTAATCGGTTATTTTTGCGTCAGAAAATCCACCTTTAAGCGAATGGAACTTTCCGTGTCATCCGACAGTTCAAAAGCCGATTAAGCCCCAAAAAGTACGGCTATAAGTCGATTAACTCAACATTTACGACAAAAGAAAACCGCGCGATTGACTCAATCGAACGCGGTTGTTCTTTTTTTAGAAAATTTTAAGCCCGGTATAGAGCGGGTTACCTCTTTTTAATATCTTTTTTATCTTTTTCGCATAAGGGCGATGTTCTTTCAAAAACGCCTTGTACCACTCGGTGTTATCGGGCAGAGCCGCGAGAACGAGGTCTACGTTTACTTCCTCCTCGTCAAGGCTGTTTTTCGGCAAGTCGAGAAATTCGCACAAGTTTTCAAGTTTGACGAATTTTGCCTTTCGCCCGCACATTTTGCGTATCTTTCTGAAATCCTCGTCGGGAGGATACACAATCGTGTCCGCGCGGGAAATGACGTTGCTGTACCTTCCGCCGCCCTCGATTATCGCCTTGCTTGCCGCAAGCACTACCGAAAAGTGCGTATGTTCGTAGTCCCTTGCAAAACATATCGACCTATTGACAACTTTCGGGTTGGTCTGTCCGCAAGGATAGTTTTTGACAAAATTATCGAGAACTTTTTTGTTGCAAGGCGTCAGTCTGTCGCCCTTGGTGTACTTAAACGCCGAACTCCCCGAAAC
>CAKQSU010000119.1 GCA_934273135.1 uncultured Clostridia bacterium | reverse complement strand
GTATCGTGACGGCAATCGTAACGGTACTGCTCATGAGAAACACTTCCTTGAAAGGCGAAACTCCTCCGTTCATTATGGAGCTTCCCGCTTACCACCTCCCGCAGTTCAAGAACCTTATGGCTCACCTTTGGGATAAGACTAAGCACTTTGTTAAGAAAGCGTTCACTATCATTCTTGCTTCCACAATCGTTATCTGGGTACTCACCCACTTCGATTTTAGCTGGCACCTCTTAGCCGACGAAGCTATCAACGATTCCATTCTCGCAAGCATTTCTAAGCTCGTTCAGCCGCTGTTTACTCCGCTCGGATTCGGTAGTCAGCTCGGTGAATACGGCTGGGTGTTCGTCCTTGCCGCGGTTGCCGGTCTTATCGCAAAGGAAAACGTTATTTCCACTTTCGGCACTCTCGCCGCTTGCCTCACCGCTATCCCCGCCGTTGCAAGCAAAATCGGTCTTGCGAACATTTCGAGCGAAGCGGGTATCGGCGCGGTAAAAGCCATGATCGCGGCAACCGGAATCACCGGTCCGGCACTCATTTCCTTCATCGCGTTCAACATGACGACTATCCCGTGCTTTGCGGCGGTCGCTACGGCAAAAGCCGAATTGCAGGATAAAAAACGTTATCAATTTACTCTTCTTTTCTGGATTGCAACTTCCTATATCGTTGCCGCTATGGTTTACACTATCGGTTCCTTCTGGTGGACGGCGTTCATCTGGGCTGCGGTAATCGCGGTTGTCGTCGCGCTCATCGTAATGCGCAATAAGGTAAGCGAAGCGAAAGGAGCGTAAAAAAAATGGGCTGGAAGGAAATTGTTCTGATAGTCGCCTGTGTTGCGGTAGTCGCCGCCGTTGCGATAACTTCTTACATAAGAAAGAAGCAGGGCAAATGCTCCGGCGATTGCGGCGGGGATTGCAGTCATTGCTCCCGCTGCTCTTACGCAAACAAAGGCAAAAAAAGTAACAAAAAGTAATAAGTAGGGATTGCATTCTTCATCACTAATTATTTTTGCGGGAATAAATCGGTTTTTGCTGTGTTAAACTCCCATCAATGTACATCGGTACTATTTCGGTCGTTTGCCTTGCAAAAACCGTACCGTAAACGGCGATTTCTTATCCGCAAAAATGCGAAACACCTAAAAGAGCGTATTTTTTGATGATTTTTGGCAAAGTCGAGTGCGATAGTACTGAACGTACATCACACGAGAGTTTGCCGAAAAGCGCGAAAAAGCCGCCTTTTAGGTAATTAGAGATAAGGAATGAAATCCCTAACGTTTTCCGCCCCATGCTTACTAAGGCGAGAGGCGGAGAAAAACGAATATAAAATAGGAGTTCTTATGGATTTAGTCATTTGCGGAATATCCGCGGCGGCGTACGTAGTCGCAACCGGCTACGTCAAAAGAAAACTTATTAAACTTGCAAAGGTAAAAAACAATGACTAAGATAACTTTAAAGATAGACGGAATGATGTGCGGAATGTGCGAAAGCCACGTCAACGACGTTATCCGCAAAAACTTTAACGTAAAAAAAGTCAATTCGTCGCGCGCAAAAGGCACGACGGAGATAATAACCGAAGCCGACATACCGGACAAAAAAATTCACGAAGTTATGTCGCCCACCGGTTACAGGGTTCTCTCCATAAAAAGAGAAGCGTACGAAAAAAAGGGATTTTTCTCTCTTTTCAAAAAGTAAGCCGTTTGAAAAGAAATTCGAGGTTGCTTAAAGTATCTACCCTTTAAGCAACCTCTTTTTTTGTGCCTTTTTATCTTACTTTATTGTGCGATAATTGACTTATAGTGCGGCTTTTCGTGATAAACGTTATAGTTCGTCGATAAGCTACTTTTTGATAATAATCACGTCGTAGCTGTCGCCGTCGTCGTCTCCGCTTCCGCCGCCGTGGGCAAACAAATTTTTAAATAAGAATATCATTACTATAACAAAAGCGGATTCCGGTACGGTAAACAAAAACCATGTGGCAACGTTCATTCCGCCTTCTTGCTCGAACGTCAAAAGCATAAAGCCGAGCGTTGCCATCTGGAACATCAACACAAGAAAACAAACGCCGACAATCATAGCAATCATGCGTCCGTTCTTCGAAATCGCTTCGATTTTTGAAAGGATTTGCTCGCCTGAGCCGATAAAGGACGTACCGGTATACGAAAGAGACAAAACGAAAACAACGCCGAGGATTATTATGATAATTCTGCAAACAAGACGACATTTATCGGTGTTTACTATCAGCGCAACCGCGGCAAGTATGCCTTCGAGCGCAAAAATGCCCACATAAATTATCGGCGCATACAAAATTACTTTTTCCAAAATCGCATCCAGCCAAGCGGGCAAATTCAACGACGGCACGTTGACTTCCTTCTTAAAATAGTCGCGCCCGAGCCATATCGAAACGCAAAGAAGTATAAAGATAAGCGCGGCAATCGAAAGCTTTATTGCCTGTTGAACGGGGTGCAGCCTTTTTCCCTTTTTGTCCTTAACAACGTTTTTCGTGTTTTTTCTTATAGTTCTCATAGTTTCCTCCTGTTTAAAATTACTTAACAACGTAATTATTGTATCACACTATAATTCTGCTGTCAACGATATTTTCGTCTTTTGCGCCGTTTTGTGGTTTTACTATATAAAAATCTTTCGTTTTGTTGACACTTCTCTCTCTCGAATTAAAAATTCCGCCCTGTCTTTTTTTGAGGACGGAATCTTTTTGTTTTATTTTTTTGATTATTTCCCGATAATCGCCTTATAGCCCGACTTTTTGTTTTACGAAATCTATATTTTTTCGTCAATAATCAAAAACGCGCGAAGCCTTCGCTGTAAGTATCCTTCTATCGTTTTGAGCCGTTGGCTTTGCAGATTGTATCTCGGGTGTTTTGTGAATTTAAAGTTTATCAATTTACGGAGAGCGACTTTTTGTCTTTCCGATATAAAAGCTTTCACGATTTCTTCGTAAGACACGCCGTCATAAGCAGGGAACCTCGTTTTAGCATAGTTATCTATATTCACAAGGTCATCCGCCATGGCGTAGTTAAAAAGAGACAACCCGTTGTCGAATATCGGAGCAAACTTAACGGGTTTGTTCGTCTTGTTGTCTACAAGCAGCCCGTAATTTCCCGCGTGCCTGTCGGTGTTGCAAATAAGCGCGTCGAAAATCATCATATCCGCAAACTCGTTGTAAAATTCTTGTCCGAGCGTCTTCAAAAAACTCGCCGTTTCGGCAAGCCCGCCGCTTTGATTAAACCTATATATAGGCACAAACGAGGTGTTTATATCGGTAAACAGTTCGCATGTCGAGCAAAGCGTACCTTTCCATTTTGACAAGTTGTATGCAACGTGACTTATTCCCATCGCCTCGGCGATTTCGGCGGCATAATATTCGGAATACGGCTCGTTGCCGGTGTTTGCCGCGCCGGACGTGCCGCCTTTATACAAGTAAATTTTGCCGTCGATTCTGCGCCAACATTTACGAAGCATTCCGTTTGTAGTGTATTCGGGAGACGAAGTAAACCCGCTTTTGCCGTTACTGCCGAACCCCGTGTACGCTATAAGCGCAAGCGTTCTCGTAAACTTGTTTTCATAGAGGTTGTAATCGGCAAATTTGCCGTCAAAACCTTTTTCTACAACCCAATAACTGTCGTTTAAAGAAAGCCCTTTGCAAATGTTTATTATGCCCATAACGTCGCTGCCGTTAAGCCCGCTCCGAGCTAAAATTTGATCTACAAACTCTCTGTTTTTCGGAATGACGCGCGACTTTAACCACTTGCTTAGTCCTTCGGGATCGGGTGTAAGACCGATAGGTAACAAATGTTTTTTCTCATCGTTAACCCACTCGATAGTATACTTTAAATTATCGAGTTCCCGTCGTTCGATATAAAAAGTCAACAGAGGCACATCGTACTGTCTTAATTCGTATAACATACAACCCTCCTATCGTTTTTTATTTTTTTGCCGATAATCGCCTTATAGCCCGACTTTTTGTTTTTTAGAAGCTTTACCGCCTCTCTTTTATAAAGCGTTTGCGGCACTAAGAGTATAAGCTTATTCCGCTTCGTACTCGGCGCAAAGAAGCGTCAATCCTTTTGCGGCAAGTGTTTTTCCCGAATACGTTCTTTCGCCCGTCAAAAAGGCTTTTTCAACGTTTTCTTCGCTTATTTCGCCTTTGCCGACGGCAACGAGCGTTCCCGCGATTATGCGCACCATATTGTATAAAAAGCCGTTGCCCGTAACTTTTATAAAGATAAATTCGCCTTTCTTTTCTACGCTTAACGCATAGATTTTTCTCACCGTGCCTTTAACCGACGAACCGGTGGAAGAAAAGGCTTTAAAATCCTTTTCGCCGATAAAAATCTCGGCGGCTTTTTGCATTTTTTTGATATCTATCGGCTCGTCTATGCGGAGCGCGTAACGCTCGTATAAAGGAACGGGAACAGACGAGAGATACAGCGAATAAACGTAAGTCTTGCGCTTAGCCGACCGAACGGAATGAAAGTTTTCGCTTACCCGTTCGCTTTTTAAAACCTTGATATCGTCCGGCAAAAGGGGATTGAGCGCGAGAAAAAACTTTTCGGCGTGGATAGTTGAATTTGTGTCGAAGTGCGCGACCTGACCTTTCG
>CAKQSU010000118.1 GCA_934273135.1 uncultured Clostridia bacterium | reverse complement strand
CTGCACGACAGTTATCTGAGCATTGTGGAATCCTTAAACCACGCTTCGTATGAAAACGGCGTTTTCGTTGACATAAAATGGATTGACAGCGACAAAATAACCCGTGAAAACGCCGCGGAAAAGCTTAGCGACGTAGACGGCATTCTCGTCCCCGGCGGATTCGGCGAAAGGGGAATCGAGGGAATGATTAACGCTTGCGAATACGCCCGCGAAAACAAAGTGCCTTACTTCGGCATATGCTTAGGTATGCAGATAGCCGTTATGGAATTCGCGCGCCACGTTGCGGGCATCGAAAACGCCACGAGCGGCGAGTTTGACAAAAAGAACGCCCACCCGCACGTTATCGACATTATGGCGGACCAGATAGGCAAGGCGAAAGGCGGCACAATGCGCCTCGGCGGATACCCCTGCGTTTTGAAAGACGGAACGAGAATAAGCGAGGCTTACGGCGCAAAGGAAATCCGCGAACGCCATCGCCACCGCTACGAATTCAACAACGAATACCGCGACCTTTTGACCGAAAAAGGACTTGTCATAAGCGGCACTTCGCCCGATAATCATATCGTCGAAACGGTTGAGCTTAACGGCGAACAGTTTTTCATCGGCGTTCAGTTCCACCCGGAATTCACTTCCCGCCCCAACCGCGCAAATCCTATTTTCCGCGAATTCGTGAAAGCCGCCAAAGCCAAAAAATCTGCCGAAAAATCTAAAAAATAATAGTCATTGAATAGAATATAGTCATTGAATATAGAAATATTAAAAGGCAATCCCCGGTAAAACGAGATTGCTTTTTTGCTTGTGCGACGAATTTTTTGCGCTAAAAAAGTATTTCAAAGTGAAAAACGGCTTGATTTTTCTAAAATTGCTTGTTTTTATAAAAATAAATCCGAAAAAATTGTCGCAAGCTAAAAAAACGCTTGAAAACGCATAAGTTTTTGTGTATAATAAAAATAGAGATTTTAACCCGTATCGTTGAAAATCGGGCAAAAATTATCTTCAAAACGCAAAAGGGGCTTAGAAAGTATGGGTATCGATTATTCAAACGCAACGACTAAACAATTGTCAGAATTAGCCGAGCAAGGCGACGTTATGGCGCAAAAATTTTTAGCCTACCGCTACGATATCGGTCAAGGCGTAAAAAAGGACTACGAAAAATCTGCGTATTGGTACGAAAAAGCGGCTGAGCAAGGCGACGCAGTGGCGCAATATAATTTGGCTTTCCGCTACGGCGTCGGTCAAGGCGTAGAAAAGGACAGCGAAAAGTCTTTGTATTGGGATACAAAATCGGCAGAACAAGGTTATGCAAAAGCACAATATAATTTGGGCGTTTCCTATAATCAAGGATACAAAGTAAAACAGGATTACGAAAAGGCTGTTTATTGGTTTACAAAATCGGCTGAGCAAGGTTATGAATACGCGCAATTATATTTAGGCGAGTGCTATGCGAAAGGCGAAGGGGTGGAACAAAATTATGAAAATGCCGCGTATTGGCTTCAAAAGGCAGCGGAACAAGGCGTTGGAAAAGCACAATATGAATTAGGCGGTTACTATTATAAAGGTCAAGGAGTAAAACGGGATTACGAAAAAGCCGCGTATTGGTTTAGAAAGGCGGCGGAACAAGGCAACGCGAAAGCGAAACAAGAGTTGGCTTTGTGCTATGCGAAAGGTCAAGGAGTAAAGCAAGACTACGAGAAGGCTGCGGAGTTATTTTCGGAGTTGGCAAAGCGCGGCGACTCGGAAGCGCAACGTCGATTAGGCGTATGTTATAATAACGGTTGGGGTGTAAAGAAAGACTATGAACAAGCCGTGTTTTGGTATACGAAGTCGGCAGAACAGGGCGACGCCGAGGCGCAATACAATTTAGGTTTGAGCTATGATGAAGGTAAGGGTGTAATACAGAACTATGAAAAGGCTCTTTCTTTGTACCAAAAGGCGGTATGTTTCTTTGAAAAATCGGCAGAGAAAGGCGACGCGAGAGCGCAATATTGTTTAGGCGTGTGCTATGCTCAAGGTCGCGGCGTAAAGCAAGATTATGAAAAAGCCGTGTATTGGTATGTAAAGTCGGCTAAGCAAGGCTTTGATGTGGCGCAATATAATTTAGGCGTGTGCTATTATTACGGTCGAGGTGTGAAACAAGATTATGAAAAAGTCGTGTATTGGTATGCAAAGTCGGCAGAACAGGGCGACGCCGAGGCGCAATATAATTTAGGTTGGTGCTATGCTAACGGTCATGGCGTAAAACAAGACTATGAAAAAGCCGTATATTGGTACACAAAGTCGGCAGAACAAGGCAATGCCGCTGCGCAAGATAGTTTGGGAGTATGCTGTTATAGAGGCGAGGGTGTAAAGCAAGACTATGAAAAAGCTATGTATTGGTTAAAAAAAGCGGCGGAACAAGGCTATGCAAATGCGCAATATAATTTAGGTTTGTGCTATGCTAACGGTGATGGCGTAAAACAGGATTTTGAAAAAGCCGTGTATTGGTTTTCAAAGTCGGCAGAACAAAACTATGCGAACGCGCAAAATAATTTAGGTGTTTGCTATGAGAAAGGTCAAGGTGTGAAACAAGATTATGAAAAAGCAGTGTATTGGTATAAGAAATCTGCGGAACAAGGCAATAGAATAGCGCAAGAAAACCTTGGCACCGTATTGAAGCAAATTGAAGAGGAGAAAGGTTTGAAGCGTTGCGCGCATTGCGGAGGGACGTTCAAAGGCATATTCAAAAAAGTTTGCTCCGTTTGCGGAAAAGAAAAGGATTATTGATATTCAAAGCATATAGACTTTTTATCGCAAAGTTTACACCGTCAAAGCAATAAAAAAAGGGCTACTGCAAGTTGCAAAAAACGCAACTTACGGCAGACCCTTTTTTACTTACTCTTCCTCGGTCGAAAAGTCTTTCATCGTGTAAAAGCCTGCGGTTTTTTCTACTATAAAGCGGGCGGCTTTTATCGCTCCGCGGGCGAAAAGCAGGTTGTCGAAGCTTTCGTGTTTTATTTGAATAAGTTCGTCCTCGCCGATGAAAAGTATTTCGTTTGCGCCGGCTATATTGCCACCGCGCACCGAGTGCAGAGAGATTTCGCCCGGCTTTCTTTTGCCGTTTCTGCCCGAAACAATCTTGCGTTCGTCGCCAGTATTAAGCGTTTCAAAAATATCGCGAGCTAAGCTCAAAGAGGTTGCGCCCGGGGCGTTCTGCTTTTCGCGGTCGCGGTACTCTATAATTTCGATATCGAAGTTTTTAAGCTCCGTTGCCGCTATGCGGGCGAGGCGGAAAAGCATGTTCGTGCCTAATGAAAGATTGTGAGATATGAAAACGGGCAAGCTTTCCGAAAGCTTTTTTATTTGTTGCAGTTGCGCTTTTGTGTAGCCCGTAGTGCCTTCCGCAAGCGCGCAACCGTTTTCCTTAACGAAATCTAAAACGAAAGGAAGCCTTTCGGGTTTGGAAAAATCGATTACTACGTCTACCATTTCTTTGACTTCGTCAAAATTTTTGTAAACGGGGCAGTTAAAGTCTCCGCCGATTGCTTCGTCCACGCCGCAAACGAGGTTGAAGTCCTCGGTTTTTGTAATCAGCTCGTAAACCTTTTTGCCCGTGCCGTCGTTTATTCCCGAAATAAGTACGTTTATCATTTTCAAAATCTCCTTATATAGAGCGTTTTATAAGGAATGTACTCCCTACACCATAGTTTACGCTTAAGCTTGTCCTTTAATTACTTTTTTATGTATTTTTTACCGTTTTTTCGCTCGAAAACCGATTTTTCAGCCCTTTATCAAAAGTTCCGCAATCGAAACGGCGTTTTGAGCCGCGCCCTTTAAAAGGTTGTCGGCAACGACCCACATGTTTATCGCGCTTTTTGCAGAAAAATCTTGCCGAACTCTGCCGATAAAAACCTGCTCCTTGCCGTCCGCGTCGGCGGCGGTCGGGTAAATTCCTTTTTCGGGGTCGTCTGAAAGTACGACTCCGCGGGCGGCGGATAAAACGCACTTTGCTTTCTGCTCGTCAAAAGGCTTAAAAAACTCGGCGTTTATGCTTTCCGCGTGGCAATTTAGAACGGGAACGCGCACCGCCGTAGCGGTGATTTTGAGTTTTGGTAAGTTGAGAATTTTCCGCGTTTCGTTTATTATTTTCAATTCTTCTTTCGTGTAGCCGTTTTCCGCAAAACAATCTATTTGCGGCACGCAGTCGAGGTAAATGTTTTTAGGCAGTTTTTCGGGCGGCAAACCAACTTTTCCGCGATAAAAATCGTTTATTCCGCGCTGTCCCGCGCCGGAAACGGCTTGATAAGTGGAAACGATAACGCGCTTTAAGCAGAAAGCCTTGTCGAGCGGGGCAAGGGCTACGCACGCCTGAATCGTAGAGCAGTTCGGGTTTGCGATTATGCCTTTATGAAAAAAAGCCGTTTCGCCGTTTACTTCCGGCACTACGAGCGGCACGCCCGCGTTTAATCGGAAAGCCGAGGAATTGTCTATGACAATCGCGCCGCGCGAGCGAAAAACGGGCGCGAACAAAACGCTTATCTCGCTGCCCGCCGAAAAAAACGCAAAGTCGATATCTCGCGGAATATTTTCTTCCGTAAGCTTTTTCACGGCGTATTCCCTTTCGCCGTATCTTAAAATTTTGCCGTCCGAGCGTTCGCTCGCGTAAAGATAAAGTT
>CAKQSU010000117.1 GCA_934273135.1 uncultured Clostridia bacterium | reverse complement strand
GCTATATAACGCTTGAAAACGGCGACGAAAAGACACTTCTTTCCCTCTCTAACGGCACGCGCTCGGTCAAAGTAAACCTCGAAAAAAAGCCCACGATAGAGATAAAACTTTCGTTCAAAGTGGAGGTTTCCGACTCATCCGAGGGCTATTCGCTCGACAAGCTCAACCGCCGCTCCGTCGTCGACGAGGACACAATTACAAAAGTCACGGACAAGCTCAACGTTCTTTTATTAAAGCTCGTCGACAAAGTAAAGGAAAGCGGCGCGGACGCCCTCTTAATCCGCGATAAAATCTACAAATTTTCAAACTCACGCTTTGAAGAATTCAAAAATTATCCCTTAGACTATTACGACTATCTTACGACCGGCGAAGTAAAATCTTTGGATTAAGACAAAACGCAATCGAAAAACGGTTGCGTTTTTCCTTTTTCAAAATGAAAACAAATATAAGTGAGCTGTTTTTGCTTTTTAAGCACAAAACGATTGACTTTTAACCATTAAAAATGGTATTATGTTAAGGTAATTTGTCTGCTTAAAATTTTTTGAAGCAGAAATAGTAAAAACTTTGCAAAAGGAGCAAAAAAAATGAAAAAGAAAACTAAATTTATCAGCTTTTTGCTGATACTCACCCTCTCGTTCGGGTGCATTATTGCGCCGTATTACGGACAGCAGATTTACGCCAAAGCCCTTGAAAACGAATCAGACGAAGAATTTGACCAATTAGTTAACAGCTACTTAACGGGCAATGACATATCCGACGATTACATCTATGAGCAAGAAGAGGCTGTATATCAGCAATATTCAGAGTATGTTCACTTTGACGACGAAAACGCGAGCAATAGGAAATTAATTATAGATGAAACGCCTATTGAAGAAAAATACGGCGCAACTATTTTCGACGAAAGTGTAGACATCTCCGAAACTGTTGAGGACGACGATGACGCACACGATATAGCTGTAGTTCGTTTGATCCATGAAAACATAAATGCAATGAATGAATTAGTAGATGCCGGCATAGGACATATAAACGACCGCGGTGAATTTATTGTTGACGTTACAGATGAGTCAATTGCTCGTTTTAGACTATATAATTTCTACTTAAAATGGAACTCGCTTTCTTTTTATTGTGACGAACAACTGGCAATTGTTTTTGCAGGAGTTTTTCTCCTTGCCCGCATGGTCGTAGGCAACAGACAGACTAAGCTCACCAACGCCATGACAAGCCTACAAACACAACCGGAAAAAGTCTCACGCGCCATATCAGATGTTTTAGATGAATTACCTAATGACATTATTAATAAAATGATTGCCTTCTTTAGCGACGATGTTTTTTCATATGTAATCGATATTTGCTCCACATTTTCAACTCTTTTAGGGACAACCACACCTCTTGGGCTTATATTGTTGGCTATAAAATATATCTTACCCTCCTATCTTGACTGTATAATTGTTTTATACAAATCCATTAAAAACGGAAACGGAATGGAATTAAAAGCTTGCTGGATACCAACTTGGCGAGATAAGTTTGGGGTTGCCATAAAGTCAATTTAATAAAACGGACAAATGGAGATTTTATGAGATATTTAATGTTTATAATAAACGTTGCGGCTTTTTTGGCGGGAATAGCGAATACCGTATATTCATGTTTTGTGTTTAAAAAACGATACATGCATGCCTTAAACGCAATGGGAGAAAAAGACACCGTGCCGAACCTTGGATACGATGCGTTTAAAGCCGGATTATGCACAATCGGAATTAACCTGCTTTTTGCAATCGTCGGAATCGTTGTTTCTTTATTCGACGGGCTACCGACAGAAGGTCAACAAAAACCGTTTATAGATTTAATTATCGTGTTTTTCGTTTTGTTTGTAGTTTGCATTGTATTCCAATTGATATGTAGAAAAAAAATATCCAATGTCAATCAGGCTTATGCAATTTCTAATTCAAAAGAAAGGACTGAATGTTTATCCAAAATCACCATGATTTCGAACGGGTTTATAAACTTAATCATTTTAGCCGTATTCCTTTCCGTTTTTCAAGCTACGGTAATCGCATATGACTTTATACTTTGCTTTTTATAAGGGAGGAAGACAGAATGAAAACCTTATACGCAATCGCTTCGATTGTAATATTATTTGCAAACATTGTTTTTGTTTTGATTTCATATATAAGATTTACTAAGCAAATAAAAATGTTTCACGAAAGCACCCCTTACGCCGACACGCAAGAACGCGAACAATTTTATAAAACAAATTTCAACCGCATTTTATCTCCGATAATAATTGTTGAATTTGTATCGATTTTGTTATCGATAGGCTTAGTAGCACTTGCTTACGGAATACAAAATTTTGTATCAGATGAAACTATAAAAAGTATTATCTATTTGATTTCCGCAATTATGATACCTGTCGGTATGCTATTAGCGTTATTATATGACAGTTACTTGTCCATAAAATATTATATGCACTACACATTACCCCGAAAATTCCCGTTTCCTTCATACTCGCAACAAATACCGGGAGCAACTTTTTTTGTCGTCACCATATGGGCTATAATGTTCTTAGCCTGGTTAACAATACCGTTGTTTGCAAGGATATTCGGATTGTTTTAAAACTAATTAACTATAAAAAACACCCCGATATAGGTCGATAATCGACTTATATCGGGGCTTTTTGTCTATATGCTGTTTATTGTCCGCTTATTTTACAAGCACCTTTTTGAGGTGAGCAAAGCGGGGCAAGCCGTCCTCTAAGGGAGCTTTGCAGTCGCCTTGAATGAGCGGGAGCGCGTACTTAATAAATTCGTCCGAAACGTAAGTTCCGTCGTTAATAATCCATTCGAGCGGGACGCGCTTTTCGGTGTTGGCGGCAAGTTCGAGCGGCATAAGCTTAAATTTGCACTTATACGTTTCGCCCTCGGCTCTTTCGTAAATTACCATTTTGTCGGTAACGCCTCTGACCGCCGCTTTAACGGCTTCTCTTCCGGCGCGGAAAGTTTCTTCGACGTCTACCTTGGAAGCGAGGTGCGCGCCGCATCTCTGCATAAGCGAAAGTTCGATTCCGCGGGTCTTGAAGCCCGTTTTTTCTTTAATGAGGTTTGCAAGAGTGGTAGCTACGCCGCCGAGTTGAGCGTGACCGAAGCTATCCCTTGCGCCTTCGGAAACAAGTTCGCAAATGAGCTTGCCGTTCTTGTCGTGTATACCCTCGGAAACGACGGCTATGCACTTGTTGTTGTTCTTCGCGCATACGTTTTTAACGTCTTCGACGAACTTATCGACGTCGAAATCGACTTCCGGCAAGTAGATAAGGTCGGCGCCGAGTCCTTTGTAGCCCGCAAGAGCGGCGGAAGCGGTAAGCCAGCCGGCGTTTCTGCCCATCGCCTCTATTATGCAGATCATACCCGTATCGTAAACCTTTGCGTCGAGGTTGATTTCCATAATGGTGGTAGCGATGAACTTAGCCGCGCTTGCAAAGCCCGGGCAGTGATCGGTACCGAAAAGGTCGTTGTCGATGGTTTTGGGAACGCCTATAACGTTTATGTCGTAACCGGATTTAGCCATGTACTTGCTTATTTTGTTGCAGGTGTCCATGCTGTCGTTTCCGCCGTTGTAGAAGAAATATCTTACGTCGTATTTCTTGAATACTTCGAGAATTCTCTTATAATCGGTATCGTCAACGGAAGCGTCTTTAAGTTTATATCTTACCGAACCCAAAGCAGAAGAAGGGGTGTTTTTAAGGAGTTCGAGTTCCTTTTTATCCTCTTTTCCGATATCGTAAAATTCTTCGTTAAGAATACCCTTTATACCGTGCGCCGCGCCGTATACCGCGGTGATGTTCGACTGCGAAAGTCCTTCGAGGAATACCCCCGCCGCACTTGCATTGATAACCGAAGTAGGTCCGCCGGACTGCGCGAACATACGCGCGCCTTTTAATCCTTTCATTGTTTTTCTCCTTTTATATATTTATATATTTTTTCTTTTTTTACAAACTTAAAACGTGAGCGATTTCGTAAAGTTCTTTATCGAACCCGCCGCCTTCCGATACATTGTCGAAAGGCACGGTTATCACTTCGTTATGACGGATACCGATTGCCGCGCTGTCCGCGTCGTTCATAAGAAGTTCCACCGCTTTACTGCCGAATCTTGCCGCAAGAATTCTGTCCTGCATGCTCGGAGAACCGCCGCGCTGTATGTAACCGAAGTTAGTTACTTTTACGTTTATACCGCTTTTTTCCTGAATCTTCGCCGCGATTTCGTCGCGATTGCCGGCACCTTCCGCAAGAATAATCATATTGGAAGTCTTGCCGCGCAGATAACTCTTTTTTATAGAAGAAGCGATTTCGTTAAGGTCGTAAGGGATTTCGGGAACAAGAACGTACTCCGCGCCGCCAGCGACCCCCGCGTAAAGCGCGATGTCGCCGCAATGCCTGCCCATAACTTCCAAAAGACATACCCTGTCGTGCGAGTGCATGGTATCGCGGAGATTGCTTATCGCCCATAAAACAGTGTTTACGGCGGTATCGAACCCGACGGTATAATCTGTATACGCAAGGTCGTTGTCTATCGTTCCGGGAATTCCCATAACTTTTATTCCGAAATTCTCGGTTAAATCCTTAGCGCCGCGAAAAGTACCGTCGCCGCCGATGACGACAAGTCCTTCTATTCCGTAAGCGGAAAGAGCGTCTACCGCC
>CAKQSU010000116.1 GCA_934273135.1 uncultured Clostridia bacterium | reverse complement strand
GTCATGCGGTCGCTCTCGATATGGCGGCGGGACAGCAAGAGGCAACCACTCTCAACTATTCTCTTACCGTAGACAATTGTGTTATCGACGGAATGAGGGGCAACGCCGTTCAGCTTTACGGGGCTAACGTCGGCGCGATAGTTATCAAGAACACGAAAATCAATTCCTGGGGAGTAAATAACGGCAAGACTCATGACGAAAAAGCGGTAGAAAGCGCGGCTGTACGCGGAGATTACGCTTTAAGCGGCAATAAAACGATTTCTATCGAAAACGTTACTTTCGGTCTTGACGAAGGCGGCTTACTAAAACATATCAACGTCGGCGCGTACGAAGGCAATACCGACGGAGCGGAAAAAGCGGGAACGTATTCCGTTATTACCGCTACGGGTGAGGAAATCGCCGAAAAGATTAACGCCGTTGCAAGCGGTACCGACACGATAAAAGCAATAGTCAACGGCGGCACCGTTCGCCTTAAAGACAAAACCGTAAAAACGGGCGGAAAAGAAGTGGTTTTAATCGGCAGAAAGGACGCAAAATACGACGCAATTGCAACAGCTAACGCTTCTCCCGACGGTTCTTTCTCAACTGCAAACGCAATATTCAAGAATATGACGATTGACTTCGGTATCGAAAACTTCAACGGTTTCGTCAACGCCTCGTATCTCGAATTCGACGATTGCACGATTAACGGCAAGATGACGTATAACGGAAAAGGCAAAGCCGTATTCAATAACTGCAAATTCTATTCGAAAGATTATAATTTGTGGCTCTACGAAGCTACCTCGTTCGCGTTTAATAATTGCTATTTTCAATCGGATATAGGTAAATATCTCAACGGGTATAGGCAACAAGCTCCATCGTCGGCAATCGAATTCGTTCTCGAAAATTGCACTTTCGAACCAACCGATAAAGCGGACAAAAAGCCCGTTTATATCAAAAGCACCGGCGGCGCGGAATGGAACGTAACCGTTACGAACGTTACTTATCAAAGCAAAAACAGCAAGACGGAAGAATATAAGTCTTTCTTCTACACTCTTGCAAACGACGACTTTAAAACGACGACAATTACCATCGACGGAATAGTCGTTGTACAGGACGGCAAAGCCGTTTAAACTGTTAAAAGTCAATAAAACGCTTAAAAATTCGGCAGGCGAATAGGCTTGTCGGATTTTTTTTAGAAAAACGCTTGCTTTTCCTTTTATAATATGCTAAAATATACATGCTTGAATAACGTGACCGGATTTGAGAGAGGTTGCACCTCTCTCAACTTTTTATGTATGTTCGGCAAAAAGGAGCGAAAATGGAATTTAAAACGGCAGAAGAAATCAAGGAATTTTTAATCCCTTACGCGGAAAGAGAGAAGGTCGAACTTGTGGACGTGGAAGTCAAAAAAGGCAAGGACCCCGCAATTACGGTTTTCATCGACACGGAAGACGGGGTGGACCTTGACACGCTCGAAAGGTTTCATAACGCCATCGGCGACCCGCTCGACGTTTTGGACCCGTCGTTCGGCGAAGCTTATACGCTCAACGTTTCCTCGCCCGGGCTGGACAGACCTTTTAAAACGGACAGAGATTTTGAAAAGGCTTTGGGGCTTGACGTCGAAGTTAAGCTTTTCGCGCCGCTGAAAGGCAAAAAGTTTATTACGGCAACGCTCGTCGGTTACGACGGCAACACGGTAACGCTTAAAACCGACAAAGAAGAATTCAAAATTCAGCTCAATAAAATTGCGAAAATATCGAAAGCGATTGACTTCGAATAATAAAATAAAAAAAGAACGTAGGCGCGAACGGAGCGCAACGGAGGCAAAAAAAATGATAAAAGAGGACTTTTTCGGCGCAATAGCCGACCTTGAAAGAGAAAAGGGCATTAGCGCGGATTCTTTGATAGAAACGCTTGAAAACGCTCTTACTTCGGCTTATAAAAAGAACACGGGCGATTCTATTGCCAACGTCAAAATAAAAATCAACCCCGAAAAGCAAACGGTTAAGTTCTACGCAGTCAAAAACATCGTCGAAGAAGTAACCGACCCCGCGACCGAAATTTCTTTGGAAGAAGCGCGTCAGACCAAAAAGTCTTACAAGGCGGGGGATTCGTTTGAAACGGAATTCGCGCCGCTCAAATTCGGGCGTATAGCCGCGCAAACGGCAAAACAAGTCGTTATGCAAAAGATACGCGAAGCCGAACGCGACAGCACTATGGCTGAATTCGAGGACAAGGAAAACGATATTCAGACGGTTACCGTGCGCCGCATAGAGGGCAAGAACGTTTACGTCGAAATAGGCGACAACGGTCAGCTCGAAGGGCTTATGCTCCCGCAGGACCAGGTCCCCGGCGAAACGTACAAAGTAAACGACAAAATCAAAGTTTACGTCAAAAAAATAAGAAACGACGGTCGCAACTCCACCATTTTGGTTTCTCGTTCCGCGCCCGGGTTCGTGAGAAAACTTTTCGAAAAAGAAGTTCCCGAAATCAAGGACGGTATAGTCGAAATCAAGGCTATCGCGCGTGAAGCGGGGCAAAGAACGAAAATGGCTATCCACTCAAACGACAAAAACGTGGACGCTTTGGGCGCGTGCGTCGGTATGCGCGGTATGCGCGTCAACGCTGTCGTAAGCGAACTCAACGGCGAAAAGATAGACATCATTTTATGGAGCGAAGACCCGCTTGAATTCATATCCAAAGCTCTCTCGCCCGCAAAAGTTTTGAAGGTTACGGCGATAGAGGGCGAAAAGGTCGCTCGCGTTATCGTTCCCGACGACAAGCTCAGCCTTGCAATCGGCAGAGACGGACAGAACGCCCGCTTAGCCGCGCGCCTTACCGGTTGGAAGATTGACGTAAAGAGTCTTTCCAAAGCCGAAGCGGAAGCTGCTTCAAAAGCCGAAGACGACGGCGAACAGGACGTTGTAACCGAAGAGTTCGACGAGGAAAATAAAGAAGAAGCCCCCGTTGAACAGACGGGAGCGGCTGAAACGACCGAAACCGAAAACGGCGAGAACGCGTAAAACATGAGAAACGCGGCTAACACGAGGACTTGCGTCGTTTGCAGAAAAAAATTCGATAAAAAGCTGATGACGAGGGTCGTGAAAACCGCGGACGGATATTTTATAGACGAGAGCGGAAAGGCGGACGGGCGCGGCGCGTACTTTTGCGGAAGCGACGAATGCAAGAAAAAGCTCGTCAAAAGCGCGGGGCTTAACAAAAGTTTTAAGGCAAAAGTCCCGGAAGAAATTTACGGCGAACTTCTCGGCATAAAAAAAGAGGAAATATAGTTATGGCTATGCCCTCGGGCAAAATTGCAACATATATCGGTTTTGCGCGGCGCGCGCGTAAAGTCAAGGTAGGGGTAAACGCGATTTCGACTGTGAAAGGGCGTATTCCTTTAATGCTCGTTTGCGCAACGGCTTCGGAAAACACGCTGAGCGACGCAAAGAGCCTTGCAAAAAAGCACGGCGCAACGCTTGTTATGACAAAAACAATCACCGTGGAAGACTTTTTCGACAAAGAAAACGCGCGGCTTGCCGCAATCTTAGACGAAAATCTGTCGGAAGCGATACTAAAAAATCTTACGGAAGAATACGAAATTATCGGAGGCTAAGGCAATTTAATGGAAGAGAAGAAAGATATTTCTTTGATAAAGAATCTTGCGAACGTCGCAGGCGGTAAAGTGGGCGACCTTTTTGAAAAGATTAAAAAAGCTCGTCAGGAAATGGGCGGCGTTACCAAAAAACTGTCGGAAAAAGAATCCGCGCTCAGGAAGAAACGCGAAAGCGAGGAAGCCGCGGCGCGAGCTTTGCTTGCCGAAGCTTCTACTCCCGTAGAATCTACGGACTCCGCTACGGTCGAACAACCTTCAAAGGCGGCGGAAAAACCCGCTGAAGAAAAAAAGGCGGAAACTAAGGTTGAAGCGACCGACAAAAAGGACGAAAAACCCGTTGAAAAAACGGAAAAAGTCAAAAAGAATAAGGATAACGAAGCCGAAGTAAAGGCTTTTGAGGATACCAAAACCGATTCCGCCCCTAAAGCGGCGCAAAAGCAAGAAAAGCCCGCAGAAGAAAAAAAGGCGGAAACTAAGGTTGAAGCCCCTGAGGAAGTCAAAGCTCAGCCGGCTAAGCAACAGCCGACCGAAAAGGCTCAGCCTCAGGTTAAAGAATTCGTTCCCTCACAAGAAAGACCCGAACAGCCCAAAAAGTATACGGGTCAAGTCGGTGTTTGCGGCAGACCGGAAAGACCCGAACGCCCCAAACAGTACACGGGGCAAGTCGGCGTATGCGGCAGACCCGAAAGACCTAAGCAGTACACCGGGCAAGTCGGATATTGCGGACCGGATAAGTCTCAGAGGGGTCGCAGACAAGGTCAAACCCAACAGCAAGGTCAAACGGGCTTTAATCGTCCGCAGGGCGGCGCGCAAGGCACTCGTCCGCAAGGTCAGGGTCAAGGCGGCTTCAAACGTCCTATAAAACCGCAGGAAATAGCGTTTATTCCCAAGGATTCGACAAAAGGGGTAAACAAAAAGAAGAACGACGGCAGAAGTTACGACGACAAGCGCGCGATAAACAAAAAATCCGCGCTCAAAGGTCAGGTTTCCATTGCCGACTTCGACGAAAACAAGACGGGTTACAGAAAACTGAGGGTTAAAAAGGCTAAGACGGAAGTCGAACCGCAGAGAATAAAAATCGATAAAGCTGTCGTTACAAAGGATATTATTCCTTTAAAAGAACTCAGCGAAAAGATAGGTATTTCCGCCGTAGAAATCTCGAA
>CAKQSU010000115.1 GCA_934273135.1 uncultured Clostridia bacterium | reverse complement strand
ATCGGTAACAGTGTGAAGAGTATAGGTGATAGTGCGTTTAGCAGTTGCACAGGACTCATAAGCGTAATATGGAATGCGGAAAACTGCATCAAAGCAGGATCTTACAATCATTTGATTTTCAAAGAATGTAATAATTTATCAACAATTACGTTTAGCAATAGCGTCAATGAAATTCCATCATATGCGTTCAAAGGTTGCAAGGGACTGACGAGCGTGACTATTCCAACCAGTGTAACGAGCATAGGCGACTCAGCGTTCTATGATTGTTCGGAGCTCACGAATATAACTATTCCGAATAGCGTGACAAGTATAGGCTATAGTACATTTAGGAGTTGCTCAAAACTCACGAATATAACCGTTCCAAACAGCATAAAAAGCATTGGCGAATATGCGTTTTGTGGTTGCACGGGGCTGACAAGCGTGACTATTCCAAACAGTGTGACAAGTATAGGCAGGTCGGCGTTTGAGGATTGCACGGGGCTGACAAGTGTGACTATTGGTAACAGTGTGACAAGCATAGGCCCGTCGGCATTCAGTCATTGCATGGGGCTGACAAGCGTAACTATTCCCGTCAGTGTGACAAGCATAGGGTGTTGGGCGTTCAGTTATTGCATGGGGCTGACAAGTGTTACTATTCACGACCGTGTGGTTGAAATAGACTATTATGCGTTTGCATATTGCTCAAGTCTAAAAAACATATATTACAAAGGTACAAAAGAAGAATGGAACGCTATTATAAAAGCTAGTTATTGGAACGGAAAAACCGGAAATTATACTATCGTTTACAATGCATAATTGCATTTATAATAGACACACAAAAGGCGGTGAGTGAAAATGTGATACTTATAGAAGAAATAGTAATTTTATAAAGATAAAAAAAGCAATTTAACAAAGAAAACCTAAAGAATATACAAGGAGATTTTTACCATGGATAAGGAAACAATAGACAGTTTTGAAGAATACTTGCAAACGACAGACAACATTAAGGATAATATAATTAAATATATAGACGCAAAAAAAACAGAACTTGAAAAACAACACAAAGAGGAAAATCTTACAGATAAAAACGCATGCAGCTTTGAGCTGAGAAATAAGTATTTGAGTATGCTAAAAACCGAGCTTCAAGTCAACAAAGATTTATCGCCCGTACAAGAGAATACAAAATATTCAAGTGAACAAAAGAAAAAAGAGGTTTTAGAAACGGCACGAAAATCAGGCGCGGGATTCCGGTTTAGATTATATTTCAGAGGCGTCAGCAATAAAGAATATCTTGATGCCGCAGGAATATATCGTAACGGATCTAACGGAGTTAACGAGTTTTTAATGCAGAATCTCATAATGGCAAAGTGCGCTAACGAGTTTACAGAAAACGCTGTTGAAAACCTTGTAAGGCTTCAACATTACGGTTGCCCTACTCAACTACTTGATGTAACTGAAAATCCGCTCGTTGCTCTATATTTTGCTTGTCAAAATGAAAAAATCAAAGAAACAGACGGACAAGTTAGAGTATATGCTGTTGCGGAAAGAGAATTACAATTTATGGGCAGCGAAAAGATTCGCAATATTGCAAACTTAACAAAACTATTAAGCAAAGTTGAAGTCGCGCAATATTTAAAAAGCCAGAGCGAAAAACAAGTCCTTGAATATCTGCACAAAGAAACTGAATATATGATTAACAACGATAAATGTGACCTTCAAGATATATTTGACTCTTATTTCTTTATCGCTCCGCAGAAAAATCAAAGAATTATTCGACAAAACGGAGCTTTCATCGCAAGCGGGTTGTTTGAAAACGAAAAAGCAGCTGCGGAATCAGTAGATAAATTTAGAATAGCTACAATTACGATTTCAGGGACTCAGAAAGAAAAAATACTTAAAGAACTTAATTCTCTCAATATAAACGAAATTAGTCTCTTTCCCGATTTGTATAAAGTAGTCGAAATATTAAAGAAACAAAACAACGAACTCAATTTATAAATTGACATATTCGCTACTGTTTTTTATCCGGGCGGCAAGGGACTTGCCGCCCGTTTTTGTTCTTATATGTTTTTCCCCTACCACCTCCTGCCCGCCCACCATAGCCACAAACAAAACCGGACACAATAAACGGAGCTGTCGCAAGTTGCTTTTTTAACTTGCGACAGCCCTTTTATTACACAAAAAAAAGCCGACCCTATTTAAAGAGCCGACTTTTGAGCGTTTCGGCGACCAACGCGCCGCGGCGAAAAACAAAAAGCGTTACTGCCGATTTTTGCTTTCGCCAAAAAATATTCAGTTGCCTTCTTTGTCAGACTTATTTTGCTTGTGCTTTTCGATGCTCGACATAATAAACGCGCAAACCTTGTCGAGGGATTCGTCGTCTATATCTTCCGAAAGATTGTCAAGAATGACCGACTTAATCTCGTCGCTTCCGCAACCCTTGTCGAGGATTTTAACGATTATCTCGTCAACCACTTTGTCCAGCTCGTCCGAAAGGACTATGCTTGAAAGAAGTTTTTCGATGTTCGATTTAAGCTCTTCCTTGTCGGTAAAAGCAAACTTCTTCATAAAAGCGGTCAGAACAGCCGCAACGCCGCCCGCGGTTACGGCTTTAGTCGCCGCAACTTCCGCGCTCTCTTTCAAAAGAAACGCCGATATGGAAGCAGTTGCCGCCGCGCCGATTATAAATGCCAATCCGAGACAAATTTTAGTTGAGGCTTTGAGAAATCTTTTAAAAACAAAAATAATAACGCAAGCGATTCCCGCGCCGATTATGCAGTCGAAGCTGCAATCGGACAACAGTCTGACGATGTTGAATTCCTGCATTCGCCGTCCTCCTTAAAAGGAGAAAAAAACTCAGGAAGATTTGCCGCTCTTCGTTCGCGATATATATTCGAGACGCCGCAAAAAGCCGTCTTTGAACGGATATAAAAAGCTTTTCATTTTCTCCTCCTTTTCCAAACGCGCATACATTATACACCCGTTTTTCGATTTGTCAAGAGCTTCGTCCCGCTTTTTTAGCAAGAGAAGAAAAAAATTTTCCGAATAAAAAACAAAAAGCGAAAAAAACTATAACGTATGAAGATATCGCCGTGCTTAGAAGTCAATAAGCAAAGATTAAAGAAAATATTTTCGTCCGACGACGTGGTGTTCGCCGACTATGCGTTAAAGGGCAGGACCGTCACCGCGGTGTTCGTGGACTCTTTGACGGACAAAAAACAGCTTTCGCTATCCGTAATCGAGCCGCTCAAAAAGGAGAAGAAATGCCCCGCGGCGCAAAAGGCTTCGACGCTTATTCCGCTTGCCGGCTCATCGCTTATCCCGACGACGGAGGACGCCGAAAGCGAAGTGCTTGCGGGCAAAACGATTATTCTTTTCGACAAGTCGCCTCTCGCGCTTTCGGTAGACGTTAAAAAATTCGACAGCCGAGCAATCGCCGAGCCGCCTACTTCTACGGTCGTTAAGGGTCCGCGCGAAGGCTTCACCGAAAACATAAAAACAAACCTTTCGCTCGTTCGCAGAAGAATAAAGAGTAAATTTTTGAAAGTCGAAAACTTCAAAGCGGGCAGATACACGCAGACGGATATTTCGCTCGTGTATCTTAATTCCATTGCGGAAGATTCGCTCGTTAAAAAAGTAAGAGAAAAAATCAAAAAGATAGACATAGACGGCATACCCGACTCTTCGTACGTGGCGAAGATAATAACCGACCACAAAACTTCGGTTTTTAAGCAGACGGGCGGAACTGAAAAGCCGGATATACTTTGTGCAAAGCTTTTGGAAGGGCGCGTGGGGATAATCGTGGACGGCTCGCCCATAGTCATAACCGCGCCGTACGTTCTCTTTGAAGATTTTCAGTCCGCCGAGGACTATTACCAAAACAATTACCGCTCGAACATGGCGCGAGCAATCAGGTTAGTGTCGCTCGCTATCGCGGTACTTTTGCCGGCGGCGTTCGTGTCGGCGCAACTTTTTCATTTGCAGGTTATCCCGCTCAACTTTTTGCTGACCATCGTAAGCAGTATAAAGGGCATACCGCTCTCTCCCAGCTTCGAAATGTTTTTCACCCTTTTGATTTTTGAAATCCTGAACGAAGCAAGCGTACGAATGCCCAAGTACGTCGGCATGGCTCTTTCGATTGTCGGCGCGCTCGTTTTAGGCGACACGGCGGTGCGGGCGGGCATCGTATCCACGCCGACTATTCTTATAATGGCTCTGTCCGGCATTTGCTTATACACCGTCCCCGAACTCGTCGATTCGATGTCCTTTCTAAGGCTGATATACCTTTTAGTCGCAGGCTCTATGGGCGCGTACGGGCTAATACTCGTCACGGCGTTCATTACGATATATTTAACTTCTATGGAAAACTTCGACGTGCCTTTCCTCGCGCCTTTCGCGCCTATGGTGAAGGAAGATTTTAAGGACAGTTTTTATATGACTTTCGTGCCGAACATGGTAAACAGACCTTTAACCTTTAAGCCTAAAGACAAAGTGAGAATGAATTGCGATGAATGATTTTAACGTAAGAAACCTTTTAAAACCGAGGCAGATTTGCTTTGTGTTTTTGGCTTTAATGCCCGTGACAAAGCTTGTGACATTTCCCTCGTATCTTGCCGAAAACGCCGGCGCACAGCTTGTTTTTTGCCTTTTAATCAACTTTTTAGCCGACATTTTACTGCTTTTGCTGATACTTTACGTCAGCAAAAGCTTCGGCGAAAAAACGTTTTACAACGTGTCGGAAGCAGCTCTCGGAAAACCCGTGACAAAAATCGCATACTCTTTGTACGCCGTGTATTTT
>CAKQSU010000114.1 GCA_934273135.1 uncultured Clostridia bacterium | reverse complement strand
ACAAGACTCCGTTCAATGCAATTCAAGCCTTATTTGAGGCTTGAAACCCCGCCATGCCCTACCGCTGAATAGTTACTTAGAGCTTAATGTTAATTTATAAAAGTTAATGCTTTTATTTTGCAAAATCAAAGAAATAACCTTGATTTCTTAAAATCCAGTCTATTTGTTTGATTTTAGTATTATATGGCATCTTCAGCTTATGAAATAGCCAAATCTAAGAATAGTCCTTGATTTCCGAGAATCAAAGATTTTGAAGAAAACAACGCCCGATAGGTCTTTCTTTTAGCAGAAAACAAGGCTTGATAGGTCTTTCTTTTAGCAGAAAACAACGCTTGATAGATCTATCTTTTAGCAGAAAACACCGCTTGATAGGTCTATCTTTTAGCAGAAAACAACGCTTGATAGGTCTATCTTTTAGCAGAAAACAATGTCTGATAGGTCTTTCTTTTAGCAAAAAGCATTGAAAAACAGTGATATATGAGAAATAATCAGTAACTTTGCAACAAGAGTCATAACTCACACAAGATTCTGAAAACAATAACAACCTCTACACGCAATCACTGACTGTAGAGAAAATAAAGGACTTATATGGCAGCTGATTATTTGACAAGAAGCATCGACAAGGCTTTGCTGGAATGGAAAGACAGTCCTCGCCGAAAGCCCCTGCTCGTGAGGGGAGCCAGACAGGTGGGAAAATCATCCACGGTGCGCCATCTGGGAAAGTGCTTCAAACACTTCATTGAAGTAAATTTCGAAAAGACTCCCGAACTGGCAGAACTGTTCAAGGGAAACCGCGACGTGAAGGACATCACAAGAAAACTGTCTGACTATTTCAACGTGCCCGTGACACCCGGCAAGACACTGCTCTTTCTCGACGAGATACAAAAAAGCGAGGATGTGATACACAGTCTGTGGTTCTTCAAAGAAGACTATCCGGAACTCCACGTCATTGCGGCAGGATCGCTCCTGGAATTCGCACTCAAAGACCTTTCGTCGTTCGGAGTGGGACGCGTCAGCTCGCTGTTCGTTTACCCCATGTCGTTCGACGAATTCCTGATGGCAACAGGCGACGACGGACTGCTGGCGGCCAAAAGGGAATGCGGACCGGACAACCCTCTCCCCACCCCATTCTACAACAGGATAACAGAACGGTTTCGCAGCTTCATGCTCACGGGAGGAATGCCTGAAGCAGTGGCAACATACGCAGAGACAGGGTCATACAGATACAGCAGCGATGTGGTGAATGAAATAATACAGGGCTATCAAGACGACTTCGCGAAATATGGCGCCAAAGCAAACCCCACGCTCCTGAGACGTACACTGATAAGCATAGCCCGACAGACGGGAGGAAAATTCGTATGCAACAGGGTGGAAGGCGACTACAGGTCGGCAGAAGTGAAAAACGCCATCGGAATGCTGTGCGACGCCGGACTGGTAATCCCTGCCCACCACACGGATGCCAACGGAGTGCCGCTCGGAGCGGAGATAAACGAGAGAGTGGTGAAATACCTGATTCTCGACAGCGGCATACTGCTCGGCATACTCGGCATCGACGACGACACTGACGAAATAGTGAAGGAGATGATGCTGGAAAGCAGTACAGACCTCGTGGACAAGGGAAGCGTGTCTGAAATGATTGCCGGACTGGAACTGATAAAATATTCATCACCCCAGAAGCGCCACCAGCTATACTACTGGCAGAATATGAACAAAGGCACCTGCGCCGAAGTGGACTACGTGATAGCCAAAGGCAACGAAATAGTGCCGATAGAAGTGAAATCGGGAGTGAAAGGTTCGATGAACAGCATTTATTCGCTTATGAACAATCCACAGAAGCACATATCCCGCGGCATCAGATGCTCGCTTGAGAATTTCGGTTCGTTCATGAGTCCCTCCAACAAGCGCATCGACATAATCCCACTTTACGCCGTGTCGAAAATATTTGAATGACAGCACGGCTTCGATGCCACACCATATTAGGGAAATATAAAGGCGGGCCTGCAACGGATGGGCACCAGTTGCAGACCCGCCTTTATATAACAGGACTGAGATTATACTACTCCGTCTGTGGTCAGTAGCTGACTTTCACGAATGTCAGTTTTCCCTTGTCGTCCCTCTTGGCTTCAATCACCTTCACCGCCAGTCTGCGGCTCTGGGTGGCAAGCTGCAAGAGGAAATCCTCGGCAGTGAGCTTGGCAACGACAGTAGTGCCGTTGGTGCCCACCTGATCCACTACGGCTTCAGCAGAGGCGAACTCCCTGCGAAGCATATTCTGGGAGAGGTCGAGACGGTCGTCGGGCGACTTGCTGATGTCGGCTATTGAACTCAGGAGTGTAGCCACCGAGCTTTCGTTTGCAGAAGAAGCAAGAGATGGATATTCCTCTCTGAGCTTTGCTATTTTCCGCTTGCAGGAAGCCATCACATCCTCGTTGTCAGCCTTAAGAGCCCTGGAATAGCCTTCCTCATAATAGGCTATAGCCTTGTCAATGTCTTTTTTCACCATTCTTCCTTCGGCATACCTGTCTGCCAGAATCTCAGGAACATAAGCATATCCCAGATCATAGGCTATCTGATAGTCTTTCATGGCATCGCTGTAGTTTCCTTCACTCTCTTCAATCTCCCCGTTTAAAGAGAAAGCGGCATGATAATTGAGATTCATCATTCCCTCAACCATTTTTTTTGCCTTTATCGTATCTTCCTTGGTTTTTTGCATCAAATAGTCTTGAGCAAGGAAAAACGACGAGAAGAAATGATGCAGCTGGGCACCCTTGGTCCAATACTCTACATATTTCTTACGGTCACGATTCGGAGCTTTCTCATTCAAACCGCCATAATACAAGGCAAGAATGCAGTTTGCCGAACCGCTCTCGTCTGTTTTGCTCTTGATGAGATCAAACAGTTGTGTGCCATCCGCCTTTCTCAATTTTCCGGCAAGGGTACCCATCAGTCTCAGCGCCCTGTCATCATCATATCTGCATCTGTCGCAGAATCTAAGGAAAAACGTTTCAAGTCCGAACTTCTGATGCTCCAGGATGTCAGTCTGGAGCACTGTATAGATAGAAAGGAGATATTGGGCATCAAGACAGCCGTTGACGGCTGCTTTAAACAAGAAGTCATTAGCCTGCTTGTCATCTTTCTGACCATGATTCCCGGAAATATATTTCTCGAATTCAGTCGCGTTGCCAGGCAGTTCATTCTCGGTGCTGTAATACTCATAGAGATAGAAAGCCGCCACGGAATACTTCCATTTGTCCCACAGTCCGCGATAGCATTCCAATGCCTGGTCGTATTTCTTGAAATGCAGATACAGTTTGGCTATGTCTTTCTCTATATCATACTGAGTCTTTTTCTTTTCCTTCTCCACATAGATTCCATCACAAGCAGCCAATGCCTTGTTATAGGATTTCAGTGAATTGTCGAAGTCATTATTGTTCCAGTATGTCAGACCGCGCATTTTATGCAACATGACGAGATTATAGCTGCGGAAATGCTTCGCTAACACATCTCCAGACTCCGGATAAAGTCTGTCTATCTCTTTCTCGTAGTCTTCAAAGACTTTCATCGACGTGTTGAAGTCTTCCTGAGTTGCCAAAGTCAGATTTGCCAGATTGAATATCGGGTACATGTGTTTTGCCAATTCAAGGTCGCTTGTACGGCAAATTTCAAAGCCCCTCTTGATGGCAGCCTTCGCCTTGTCAACATTTGCAGGCAATGTAAAGTTTCCGCAATATGCCTTCACGAGCAACATTTGCGCCAGAATCTGATATTCAGGATAGTCTTTGTCTTTATTCTCCGAATATTTGTCCAGCAGGCGCAATGCCTCAAACGAGTCACGGAGCTTGTAGGGGAGATCATTATCCATATAGAGACCAGCAAGAATGATTCCGGCTACAGGGTCGTGGTCTGCAGACTGCTTGAGCCAGGAAACGGCCGTAGAGTATTCTTTCTGCTCGCTGAAGTGTTTTCCGAGCATCGTCATGGCGCGGTATCTGCCGGGAAACTGCTTGTATGAGGCACACTTCTGCAACAAGTCCACAAACTCGTCCGTATTGCCGTCCTGCTGCGCCAGGATTGCATTCTGCAACATCTTGCCCGGATCTTCGAATTCGGAGCTGACGGTTCCTCCCACCTTGTTGTTGTCAACGTTCAGACTTATCACGAGTTTGAGCTTTTTGCTTATGCCTTTGCCCTTTATCGTTTTGGTGCATGAGAATTTGGCATAGGTGATGTCGTTGAGTTCCTTCACCAATGCGGGATGGGTGATGCAGCTTTCGTATTTGAAGTTGGAATAGCTTACCCTCAGCTTATGGTCGAACTTGCTGGTGATTTTCATAAGATAGCCCGACAAAGGCACGGAGTTGTATTCCACCTGTCTGTTGTCTGCCAGCAGGTCATCGAATGTTGAAACGTTTTCATTCTCACAACAGGCTTTCAGCTCATCCATCACGAGCACTCCGTCTGTGGAACTGGAGAAATCCTCGAGCAGCGAGCAATAGTGTTTCACGCGCTGCTCGAAGTTTTTCAATTGCGCTTCATTAAACTTCTGTGCCTGCATCTGTATTGCTCCACACAGACACATCAGTATGGATAATAACAATGGTTTTCTGTTCATATTGTTTTTCTTTAATTCCCAAACGGTCATCAGGCCGTTTCTATACGGGGCATTTCTATCATGTCACGTTGGATTATCGGGAACACAGCATGTCAATAGCTTACTTTCCTGACTTCATCACTTTTCTGCGCCACCACATAGCGCAGATTGAAAATCAATGAGTTACGTCAGATTTATGGGT
>CAKQSU010000113.1 GCA_934273135.1 uncultured Clostridia bacterium | reverse complement strand
GTAGTGGTTCTAATTTAAGTGCTTCTATATAAAACTTTCGTATATCTTCTTCACTTATCTTTATTGATGTTTTACTTCGTTCAACAAGAATTTACTTTGATACAAGCTAGAATTGGTCAAGGAGAATATAGAAATAACTTGCTTGATGAGTGCCCATATTGTCCTTTCACTATGGTAAATGATGAAAGACTTTTAATTGCTTCACACATAAAACCATGGGCAAAATCTGATGATAACGAAAAAATAGATCCCAAAAATGGTTTTATGTTTACTCCAACTTACGATAAACTATTTGATAAAGGTTTTATCACTTTTAATGCAGATAAGACTTTGGTTGTTTCTCCTTGGTTATCTCCTATGAATCAAAAGCGTTTAAATATCTACACTGGAAAATTAATTAATCAACTATCTTTGGATAGCAAAAGAGAAATATATTTACAATATCATAGCAAGTCAGCGTTTATTGTTTTGCAGTCTTTTCGGACTGTTTTTTAATGTATATGTGAAATGTTGCAAAATTTTAAAAAATATTCTATAATTGATATAGCGATAAACAGAAATTTTAGGGAAAGGCAAGTTTTCGCTATATATTTTGCCAAGGCTTGCGGCGGCGTGAGATTGCTCTAAAAAACCGAGTGTTTCAAGCAAAACTCGACGGGGAAAATTCAGATATCGGAGAAACAAATGAAAAAACCAAGGGTTGCCGAAATTTTAATAATATTCTTTGCGATAACGCTTTTTGCCGTATCGTCGGCGAGCCGTATTGCCGTAACGCCGCCAAAGCAAAAGTCGGTCGTTTTCGTTTGCAAAAAAACCGGCGACGGCAAGGAAGCGAAAAAAGGCGAAAAAGCCGCGACCGCTTTTGTTGCGGCTGAGGAAGAAGCGGGGTTTTTCGATTCCGCAGAGCAAATCGCAAGTCTGTCGGAATTTGACCCGCGCGAGCAATTAACGGGAGTAAAAGACCAAGGCAGCACGAACCTGTGCTGGGCATATTCGGCGATAAACGCTTCGGAAGCTTCCTTAATAAAAAGCAAAATCGGCTTTAAGGACACGTTAAACTTAAACCCGCAAGCCCTTGCGTACAGAAAGTACGTCCGAAAAGCCGACGACTTAAAAAACAACGCCGATTACGTGAGCGGCGAAGCGGGGGCGTGGCAGTCGCGCGCGGGGCAGATAGAGCAGACCACGGCGATTTTGAGTATGTGGCAAGGTCCCGTCGGAGAGGGAAGGTATGACGCGGACGTTTCGACAAACGCCCTTTACCGATTGGAAAGCGCGAATTTGATTTATTCCGACCTGTCGGGAGAGGACAGAATTGCCGAAATAAAAAGAGCAATCGCGGAATACGGCGCGGTGACGGCTTCCTGTTATTACGACGGCGGAACGAAGCAATATTATAACGATCAGTTGGTTTCGAACGGAATAGCGCACGCGATAACTTTGGTCGGGTGGAACGACAATATCGACAAAAGTTTGTTCAGACCTAAGCAGGCGACGAGAAACGGCGGTTGGCTCGTAAAAAACAGTTATAGCGACAACGGTTATTTCTACCTAACGTACGACAGTAAAATCGCGGCGACGACGGCGTGGACGTTTACTTACGTGCCGAAAGACACATACGATTACAATTATTATTACGACAACAGCGAAGTCGATTTCGGCTTGTCTAAGCTAAAGCAAGCCGCAAACGTTTACGAGGCGAAAAAGGGGACGGCGGACAAGGCGGAATATCTCGAAGCGGTAAACGTCGGGTTTGTCGGCAACGACGTCGAAGTTACCGTAAAAGTTTACACGAGTTTAACCGGCAATCAAGAAAGCTATGTGGAAAGCGGAGTTCTCGCCGCTAAAAAAACGCAAACATTTAAATACGGCGGGTATAACACCGTAAAGCTCGATAAGAGCGTAAAGCTTGACGTCGGCTCGTACTTTTCGATAGTAACGGAAGTGTCCGACAAAAAGGGCGAAGCAAGCATAAGGAGCGTGCTGAACGCGCAAACAGAGCCGAAAAAGCCGTCCTTTCAGAAAACATCTTACGGGTACGATTACATCGCTAACGGTGGGAGAGTGGCGCGAATAAAGGCTTACACAAAGGCAAGAAACGCCGAGCCGATTTGCGAAGAGCATAATTACGGAGAGTTGATACCCGAAGTTCCTTCGACTTGTTCGGCTTCCGGCACCAAAGCGCATTATCGTTGCGAAAAATGCGGCAAGTACTTCGATGAAAACAAAGTCGAAAGGGAGAAGTCGGAATTAACGATCGCAATAGCCGCCGACAAGCACGATTGGGGCGAATGGACAAGCAACGGTAACGACACGCATACGCGCGTTTGCAAAAACAATGCGGAGCATACCGAAATTGGCGACTGCGCCGGAGGGACTTCGACTTGTACGCACAAGGCTGTTTGTGAGTTTTGCCATGCGGAATACGGAAATTTTGCTCCGCATGACGTCGTTTTCGTCCCGACCGAAAATGCAACGTGTTTTAGTTTCGGCAGGAAAGAACATTATAAGTGTACGGTTTGCTCGACAAAGTTTTTCGATGAAAAAGCAACGCAAATTATCACCGACGAAAGCGCGCTCGTCATCGAAAAAGCGCATAAGTTCGGCGAGTGGATAAACGAGGTTCCTGCAACGGAAGAAAAAGAAGGCGTAAAAGCACATAAAGATTGCGAATTTTGCAAAAAACACTTCGACGAAAACGGGGTAGAGATAAAGGACATTACGATTGAAAAAATCGAAAAAGTCGAAATAGCCATTGTCGGGGGAACGGGCGGAGGAAGGCTCGTTGTGGGCGAAACCGTTACCGTCCGCGCAAAATTACCCGAGAAAGGGCAGGTTTTTGCGGGCTGGCAAGACGAAAACGGCAACATCGTCTGCGAGGACAGAGAATATACCTTTGTCGTAACGAAGCAAGAAACGCTCACGGCGGTGTATAAGACCGAAAATTCGGGTGACCAAAGCTCGGGTAATTCCGGCAATTCCGGCAACTCCGGCAATTCCGGCAATTCCGGCAACTCGGACGGCTCGAGTGGCAAAGAAAATTCGGACGGCTCGGATAGTCCCGGCAATCCCGGCGGAGCTTCCGGAGGGAAAGAAAAACCCGATTTGACAGAAGAGATTTTTGTCGGCGCGGTTGTCAGCACAACAACCGGGTGTTTTGTTCTCGTTGTCGGTTTTTTGATTTTAAGAAGCTTCTTAAAGCGTTCCAAAGACAAAACTTCGGACTAAAAAA
The DNA here is from genome assembly GCA_934273135.1 of uncultured Clostridia bacterium. Lineage (GTDB taxonomy): Bacteria > Bacillota > Clostridia > Christensenellales > Borkfalkiaceae > UBA4636. The sequence goes on along the minus strand of CAKQSU010000113.1, from coordinate 1,599 downwards.
AGAGGGTTTGACCGATCGTCAAGCTCTCTTTTTAAGTAAACCGAAATTGCCGAAACGGGAAAATTTGCGTTGGAATTGCGCTGAATTTTCCGAAACGGGAAAATTCGCGAGGAACTTACACTGAATTTTCCGAAATCGATAAATTCAAAAAAACAATTAAGACGCGAAAAAATAAAAAAAACAGAATATGAGGATTTATAATTGTTTGTAAGCGCGTGACAATAATTGACAAAAAACGCGAGGTAGAGTATACTCTTAGGGTATTTTAACGCTAAAAACATAAAGGGAACGACATGAAAGAAAAAGTTCTGCTCGGAATGAGCGGCGGGGTGGACAGCTCCGTTGCGGCGGCTATTTTAATAGACGAGGGGTACGAAGTTCTCGGTTTGCATTTTTCGCTTACCGGAGAAAAGGAGGACCTTTCGGACGTAAAAGCCGTTGCCGAAAAACTTAATATTCCGCTCACCGTTAAGGACTTTTCTTCGGTTTTTAAACGGGAGGTTTTCGACCCGTTTATTTCGTCGTACAAAAGCGGAAAAACGCCTAATATCTGCGTGGAATGCAACAAACAAATTAAGTTCGGCGAAACGTTTTTAGTTGCGGACGAGCTTAAATGCGACTTTGTCGCGACGGGGCATTATTGCGAGATAATCGACTTATACGGGCATTTTTATTTAAAAAAAGGCGCGGATAAAGACAAGGACCAATCGTATTTTTTGAACGGAGTTACGGAAGAAAAACTCAAACGGGTGCTTTTCCCGCTTGCGAAGCTCAAAAAAGAGGAAGTGAGAGAAATTGCCGAAAAGAGGGGGCTTAAAACCGCGCACAAAAAGGGAAGCTCCGACGTTTGCCTTGCGGGAGAAAGGAACTTCAAGGACTTTTTGCGCGATTATATCCCTCCGAACCCCGGAAAAATAATAAGCGAAACGGGCGAGGTCGTGGGAAGGCACGACGGGCTTTTTTCGTACACGCTCGGGCAAAGAAAAGGGCTTAATTTAGGCGGAAAAAAGGGCGAAGAGGGCGGCAGATGGTTTGTCGTGGACAAAAAGTCGGACGAAAACGTTCTCGTCGTTTCTCATGGCTCAGAAGATTCGCTTTTTAGCGATACCGTTTTCGTTGAAGATTTCTGCTTTATAAACGGATTCCCGAGCGAAAAATCTTTCCGCTGCACCGCAAAAACACGCTATCGCGAGCCGGACACGCCCGCAACCGTCTTTGTGGACGGCAATAAGGTTAAAGTCGTTTTCGACGAGCAAAGGCGCGCCGTTACGCCGGGACAATACTGCGTTTTGTATCGGAGCGGCGGAGAATTGACCGGCACGGTTATCGGCGGCGGAAGAATTGTTTGAAGTTGATAATTGAAAGTTGAAAATTGAAAGATGCGGATAATATTTATATAATATTTAAAATCCGCCTGCCGCGGCGCGACGATTGCGCTTTCCCGCGGTGGAAAAACAAAATTTTACATAAAGGATTAAAAATTAAAATGAAAGATATAAAAGATACGCCGAAGCTGACCTTCGGACAAAAAATGAAAAAAATTTGGAACTATTTTACTACATACGAAAAAATCTGGTTTATAACCATTCTCGTTTTAGC
>CAKQSU010000112.1 GCA_934273135.1 uncultured Clostridia bacterium | reverse complement strand
AAAAGCCGATGACTCGATAAGCCTGATATTCATGACAAACTTACCGAAGTTTGCTTTGGAAGGATACAAGTATGACGCAACCGACTATTTTATAAAGCCCGTTTCTTACTATCTGCTGAAAACGCGGCTTAATCAAATTAAAAGTCGTATTGAAAAAGCCCACCCCGAGCGCGTGCTTATTCATCTGAAAGCGGGGGTGAAAATCGTTATACCGTCCGACGTATATTACATAGAAAGCAGAGCTCACGTTATGGACTTCCACGCGAAAACGGGCGATTTTTCGATTCGCGACGTAACGATGCGAGACCTTGAAAAATTGTTTGAAAAACATGATTTTAAGCGTTGCAACGTTTGTTTTTTGGTTAATTTGCGTTATTGTACGGACCTTAGCGACTGCTCGGTGACGGTCGCGGGAACGACTCTTGCAGTGAGCCGCAATCGCTACAAGGATTTTGTGAATGCCATTGCGGATTATTTTAAAAACGGTGGGATATAAATATGTTTTTTTATTTTTTAGTAGACAAATTCAGCTTTATGGCGGAGATAATCGTACTCGAATGGTTGCTTTGCAGATATTCCGAAAAAAGAAGCAAATTTCCGTTGTGCGTTTCACTTACCGTTTCCTTTTTGCTTGCGGCATGCTGTCTGATTACGCAATATATGGTTCATGCGTTTCCGTATGGCTCGTTCGTTTCGTATCTTACCATGTACATACTTTCCGTAATCGGGATTTTCGTGTGTTACAAGGTCGGTGTCTGGGGCGGACTGTTTGTTTCGGTCAGCGCGTACGCGTTGCAAAACGTGACGTATAATTTTTTCCGCATCTTAAAATTATTTTTGATAAAAGACGCGCCGAAAGTCGTTCCGTATATCGTGCATCTTACCTTGTTTGTCGCGCTTTTCGTTATAATTTGGTTTATTACGAAAAACTCGAAATCTCTCATCGAAAACGCCGACGGAAAGAGTAAAACGAACAGATTTTTATTACTTGCCGGCGTAGTGCTTATTTTTACCGTAACGTTTATAGACACGAGAGGTGGGGGATACATAATGCGGGGGGATAAGCGCATGGCGCGCGTATTCTTGCAAGTGTGTATTATTATCATCGGCTTGCTGGTCGTTATGTTGCAATTTTGCGCTTTGAAAGAAAAGAAAGGAAAGGTGGAGCTTGACCGCATAAAACAGATACTTCACGAACAAAAAAAGGTCTATCTTGACAATAAAGAGCTGTTTGAAAGCATAAATATCCGTTTTCACGATTTAAAGCACCAACTGCTTTACGACGGCGACAATATGACCGAAGAACGGCGAAAACAAGTATCCGAAACGATAGCCGTAATAGGTTTGCTTTTCGACACCGGCAATAAAGCCCTCGATACTGTATTGAAAGAAAAAGGGTTCAGATGCGCCAAAGAAAAAATCACGCTTACTTGCATGGTTGACGGCAACAATCTGCGGTTTATGTCGGAATCGGATATTTATTCGCTTTTCGGCAACGCTATCGACAATGCGATGGCTGCCGTTTCGAAGCTCCCCGAGGAGAAACGCTTTATAAGCATTACGGAGAACAAAAAAGGCAATTTACTCGACATAAGCATAGAAAACTGTTATGACGGCAAAGTGGACTTCGAGGACGGATTGCCAAAAAGCAAAAGGGATTTGCGTTACCACGGTTTCGGCGTAAAAAGCATGAAGATGATAGCGGAAAAATACGGCGGCAGATTGTCTGTTTGCGTAAACGACGATTTGTTCAGAGTGGATATATTTTTGCCCATACATCCTCTTTCCGATAAAAACGCCAACTAAAAACGCTCTTGAATCGTAAAACAAAAAAAACTAAACACAAAACAAGGGAAAATCGGCAGTTTAAGCCGATTTTTCTTTGTTTTAAGCATAAGAAAACAAAAAATGCGAAATACCAAACTTGCTCTTAAAACGACATCTTTTGCTTTTCGTATTGACTTTACGAGTGGGCGCGGTATAATCGTCTTACGAATGCGACCGAAAGGTTTGTTCGAAAATAATCTTCTTAAGGAGGAATCTTAATGAAAAAAGGTTCTAAAAGCATTTTGAAACGCCTCGGTGTGTTTGCCGTTTCGGCACTAATGTGTTGCTCGATGTTGCTCGGCGCAACCGCTTGCACGCCCGGCGATTCCGCAGGCGCTCCTTACATCGGTTCCGACGGATATTGGTACGTTAACGGACAAAAAACCGATTACAGAGCGGAAGGCAAAGACGGCAAAGACGGGCAGGACGGCAAAGACGGCAAAGACGGTCTCAACGGCTCCGCTGCCGCCGGAGACATATACGAAGCGTCTCCTAAGCTAACGGAAAAACTGTTTAAGACGACCGGAACGCCCGGTAATTTTCAGTACAAAGGTAAATTTTACAGCGATTACGCCACTCTCGAAGAAGCTCGGGAAGCGGGACACGCGCTCGGCGTGCAGATCGCCGCGGAAGGCGACGTTCTTTTAAAGAACGAAGGAGAAGCCCTGCCTTTAAAAGCCACGGAGAGAAAAGTTACGCTTCTCGGTATTCGTTCTGCAAGAATGATTAGAAGCGGCTTCGGTTCCGGTTCTGGCGGCGGAAGCGCGATAAGCACGTTGCTCGGCGACGCTATGAGCGCAGCCGGATATTCGGTCAACCCCAAACCCCTCGAACTTTACACGAAAAAAGTTACGCAGATGGTTGAAGACAGAGTAGTAGAACTCGACCCCGAAACCTACGGTCCTTCGATTGTGAATACATACGCTTCTTATGCGGACGCGGCTATAATCACTCTTTCCCGCACCGGCGCGGAAAACTACGATTTGGCAACGAATAACGCTTTAGGACACGCCAATGAAGACGACCATGCTTTACAGTTGATGGACAACGAAGCGAAGCTCATAAAGCATGCGAAAAAACACTTCAAAAAGGTAATAGTACTCATCAACTCCTCCAACATCATGCAGATTCCCGAGTTGAACGAAAAGAAGACCGACGACAACTACGGCGTAGACGCCATTTTGTGGGTAGGCGGCGTAGGACAAGACGGCGCAACCGCTATCGCGCACATTCTCAACGGCGACATTACTCCTTCCGGTCACACCGTAGATTTGTGGGAAAAAGATTTCAAAAAGTCTCCCACCTGGACGAACTTCGGACCAAATACGCAAAACAAAGATTCTTCCGGCAATCGTCTCGATACGTTCTACTACGATAAGAACGGCAACATAACGAAGTTTGCAAACCTCGAATATCGCGAAGGTATTTACTCGGGTTACAGATTCTACGAAACGGCTTATGCGGACGCCGACGGCGAAGCCGCGAAGGCAAAAGCGTATGAAAACGTTCTGTATCCTTACGGTTACGGCTTGTCCTATACGGACTTCGAATGGAAAATCGACAACATAGAAAAAACGGCTAACATAACCGCAGCCAATTCTTCGGTAACCATGCGCGTTTGGGTAAAGAACGTCGGTACCGTTGCGGGCAAGGACGTTGTTCAGGTTTATTACGCGCCTCCGTACAAGAAAGGCGGAATCGAAAAATCAGCCGCAAACCTTATTGGTTTTGCTAAGACAAAATTATTGCAACCCGGCGAAAGCGATGTCGTTACCATCGAGTTTGCCGCGCAGGAAATGGCTTCTTTCGACTGGAACGACGCTAACAAGAACGGATTCAAAGGTTACGAACTCGAAGCGGGCGACTATACGATATCCGTCAACAGAAACTCTCATGAAGTAGTAGACAGCGTTACGAGAACGATTACTTCCGACATAAGATGCACAACCGACCTCGTATCGGGCAAAGAGATAAAGCCCGTATATACCGGAAGCTTCGATTCCACCAACGAATCGCTCTTAAACAACATGATAAGCCGCGCCAACGGTTTAAGACAACCCGCAGCGGCAACCAAAAAGGATCGTACTCTCGACGACGCTACTTTGGCGGATTACGAATCTCAGGCTACGTATTATAGTTATCAGGACAAGGAAACGGATCCCTGGTACGTTAAAAAACTTCCTTCGACCTGGAATCAGGCGCCGGAAGGTACACCGGACGCCGTTTCGATAACCCTTGCGGATATGGCGGGCGTTTCTTACACAGAACCCGTTATCAACGACAAAAAAGAAGTTGTTCTCGCAACGGACGAAAATTCCAAAAAATGGGAAAACTTCATGAATCAGTTCACTTGGAGCGAACTTTGCTCGTTACCGGCTAACCCGGACAACACCATTCCGAGATTAGGCGCGATTTCCGTAGACGCAAAAGGAAACCCCAGATATACTTACGGCGACCCCGACGGTCCTATCAACGCGGCGGGCGTTCAGTTCCCGTCAAACCCCATTCTCGCGGCTACGTATAACAGCGAAATCGCGTACGAAGCGGGAAGAGTGGTCGGTAACTTGTTATTGCTCAACGGTTCGAGAGGCTGGCGCGGCTCAGGCGCGGATATTCACCGTTCGCCTTTCTCCGGCAGAAACTTCGAATACTATTCCGAAGACGGCGTTATGTCCGGTCTTATCGGCGCGGAAGTTGCGGCGGGCGCAACCTCCAAGGGTATAATAGTTCACTTCAAACACTTCTACGGAAACGATCAGGAAACCTATCGCGCGGACTACGGCGGGGTGTTCACCTGGGCGACCGAACAGACTCTCCGTGAAATCACGGCGAAGCCGTTTGAATACATCGTTAAAAAAGGCGGCTCTATCGGATTGATGACTTCCTTCAACCGTATAGGCAAATGGACTCAGACCACAAACTATGCTACTCATGAAAGTCTGCTTAACCAAGAATGGGATTTCCAAGGCTCGACCGAAACGGACGCTTGGGCTAAGCAGTTCGTACCCGCAAACCTTATGG
>CAKQSU010000111.1 GCA_934273135.1 uncultured Clostridia bacterium | reverse complement strand
GCGTTCAACGCCGACTTCGACGGCGACCAGATGGCGGTCCACGTTCCTCTTTCCATAGAGGCTCAGGCGGAAGCGAGATTTTTGATGCTCTCTTCCAACAACATTCTCAAACTTTCCGACGGTAAGCCGGTTATGTCGCCTACGCACGATATGGTTTTGGGGTGCTACTACCTCACAATCGTTCGCAGAGAGGACGGAAAATGGTATAACGAAGAGTTCAAGGAAGTTCCCGAGGGCGAAGGCGAACAGTACCATGCGGGCGTTTTCTCCACGGACGAAGCCATCGTCGCATACCAGACGAAACAGCTTTCCTTGCAGGACGAAATTTACGTCAGAAGAACGGTAGATACTCCCGAAGGACCTATCACCGGCGTAATAAAGACCACTTGCGGCAAGATTATCTTTAACACCGCTATCCCGCAAAACCTCGGTATGTGCGAGAGAAAAACCAAAGAAGATTACTTAAAACTCGAAGTAGACACGCTTGTCAAGCAAAAGACGTTCAAGGAAATCATCCGCGCATGCTTTAAGGCTAACGGCGGACCCAAGACGGCTGAAACGCTCGACAGCATAAAAGCTCTCGGCTACAAGTTCTCCACCATAAGCGGTCTCACCACCTCCGTTTTCGATATGCACGTTCCGCCCAAAAAGTACGAGCTTATCAAAGAGGCGTCCGATAAAGTTCATAAGATAAACGGATTCTTCGCAAAAGGTTTCATAACGGAAGACGAAAGATACAAACAAGTCGTTTCCATCTGGACCGAGGTTACGGACGAGGTATCGGAAGAACTTACCGAATCGCTCGAAAAATTCAATCCTATCTCCATGATGGTCGATTCCGGCGCGCGTGGTTCCAAGGACCAGATAAAGCAGCTTGCCGGTATGCGCGGTCTTATGACCAACCCGAGCGGTAAAGTTATCGAAATCCCCGTTAAGTCCTCCTTCCGCGAAGGCTTGAACGTACTCGAATACTTCATCTCCGCGCACGGCGGCAGAAAAGGTCTTGCGGATACCGCTCTTAAAACGGCAGACTCCGGTTACCTTACCCGTCGTCTCGTAGACGTTTCGCATAACGTTATCGTAAGAGAAGAAGATTGCTTTGCCGGTACCGGCGAAAAGCCGAAGGGAATGTGGGTTTCCGCAATCTTAGGCGAAAAGGATAAAGTAATCGAAGGGCTTGAAGACAGACTTATCGGCAGATATACGGTTGACGACGTAGTCAACCCCAAGACGGGCGAAGTAATTATCCCCGCAGACACCATGATAAGCGAAGAACAAGCCGCCGAGGTTACCAAAGCGGGCATCGAAAAGGTGCTTATCAGAAGTATATTCACATGCCGTTGCAAGCACGGCGTTTGCGCTAAGTGCTACGGCAAAAACATGTCCAACATGCTCCCCGTCAACGTGGGCGAAGCGGTCGGCATCATAGCCGCGCAGTCCATAGGCGAACCGGGTACTCAGCTTACGATGAGAACCTTCCATACGGGCGGTATAGCTTCCGCGGGCGACATTACCCAAGGTTTGCCGCGTATCGAAGAGCTTTTCGAAGCAAGGCGTCCTAAGGGGCAGGCAATCGTCTGCGAAACGGGCGGCATAGTCACGATAGAAGAGCGCGAAGGCGTTCGCCACGTCGTTGTAAAGGGCGACGACCAGACCGCAAAGGACGCGAACAAGGACTACCTTATCCCGTTCAGCGCGGAACTCAAAGTTAAAGCGGGCGAAAGAGTCGTTCCCGGCACCGTTTTGACGGGCGGCTCGGTCTATCCGCAGGATATTTTGAGAACGCAGGGCGTAAAGGGCGTTCAGGACTACATTCTCCACGAAGTTCAGTCCGTTTACCGTTCGCAAGGCGTCGATATCAACGACAAACACGTCGAAATTATCGTTCGCCAGATGCTCCGTAAAGTCAAGGTCGAAAATTGCGGCGACACCACTATGCTCCCGGGCGAACTCGTGGACATCACGAGATACGAAGAAGAAAACAGCAAGGTTATGGAAAACGGCGGCAGACCGGCTACCGTTAAGAGAACGCTTCTCGGCATAACCAAGGCTTCGCTCGCAACCGAAAGCTTCCTCTCCGCAGCATCCTTCCAGGAAACCGCGAGAGTGCTTACCGAAGCCGCAATCAAAAACAAAATCGACCCGCTTATGGGGCTTAAAGAAAACGTCATCATCGGTAAGCTTATACCTGCCGGAACGGGCGTAAAAGACTATAAGCAGCTCAATCCGCAGGTCAATAACGTAACTACCGGCGAATAAAAGAAAAATTCTTACTTTGCGGGGCGTAAAAATCCCGCAAAGTAACGAAATATCCTTATATTTGTTTGACTAAAATCCGCAAAAATGCTAAAATTACGAAGTAGGTCATTAGGTTGACCCCGTTTTTCGTGTTTTAAAAAGTTTTTTATCGGTTATCCTCTCGTTTGGGCGAGGGTAGTCGGTTGAAATATCCGAAATTTTAAAGGAGGTAAAAAATGCCAACAATCAACCAGCTCATCAAGCACGGCAGACGTACGGCTGTAGCAAAGAGTAAAACTCCTATTTTGGAAGAATGTCCGCAGAGAAGAGGCGTATGCCTTTCCGTCACGACGACTTCTCCTAAAAAGCCTAACTCCGCTATGCGTAAGATCGCAAGGATAAGATTGACCAACAAGCAGGAAGGTACCGTGTACATTCCGGGCGAAGGTCACAATCTTCAGGAGCATAGCTCCGTTCTCATCAGAGGCGGCAGGGTAAGAGATTTACCGGGCGTCAGATACCACATCATTCGCGGTACTCTCGATACCGCAGGCGTCGCTAAGCGCAAACAGGCGCGCAGCAAATACGGCGCGAAAAAGCCTAAGTAAGCTTTAATTACTTAATTTTTAACCTACTTATTCGGAATTTCAACTGCTAAGGTTTGCCCGATTTAAAGTAGGCAGTACGCCGAAAATTCGGCGGAAGGTTCGCAAAAAAATTTTGCGATAGCTGTACTGGGCATTGCCCTAAAAAAACCCAAAATAATCAAGGAGGATTCAATATGCCAAGAAGAGGCTCAGTTCCCAAAAGGGACGTTTTACCCGATCCTATATACGGCAGCAAGGTTGTAACCAAACTCATCAACCAAGTTATGCTCGACGGTAAGAAGGGTATTGCGCAAGGCATCGTATACGACGCCTTTACTCTCATGAGCGAAAAGACCGGTCAGGACGCTATGGAAGTGTTCAACCAGGCTATCGCCAACGCAAAGCCCCAACTCGAAGTTAAGGCTCGCCGCGTAGGCGGTTCCAACTACCAGGTTCCTATCGAAATTCGTGAGGAAAGAAGACAAACGCTCGCTATCCGCTGGATCGTAATAAACGCCAGAAAGAGAAGCGACCGCGATATGTACGTAAGGCTCGCCAACGAGCTTATGGACGCCGCAAACAACACCGGCGGCGCAGTCAAGAAGAAAGAAGACATGCACAAGATGGCGGAAGCGAACAGAGCGTTCGCGCACTTCCGCTGGTAAGACGGTTCAGGTGATTTTTTATGCCAAGACAAGTTGATTTACAACATACGAGAAACATCGGCATCATGGCGCACATCGATGCCGGCAAAACCACCACTACCGAACGTATTTTGTTCTACACGGGCAAAACTCACAAGCTGGGCGAAACGCACGACGGCGCGGCAACCATGGACTGGATGGTTCAGGAACAGGAAAGAGGTATAACCATTACTTCCGCCGCTACGACATGCTTTTGGAAGGGTAATCGTATCAACATCATCGATACCCCGGGTCACGTCGACTTCACGGTCGAGGTCGAAAGGTCTCTCCGCGTTCTCGACGGCGCAGTCGCAACGTTTTGCGCCAAGGGCGGCGTAGAACCGCAGAGCGAAACAGTTTGGCACCAGGCGAGCAAATATCACGTTCCCCGTATCGCTTACGTTAACAAAATGGACATCAACGGCGCAAACTTTTACGGCGCGGTACAGATGATGAAGGACAGGTTGAGAACGAACGCCGTTCCCATCACCTTGCCTATCGGTAAGGAAGACACCTTCAAAGGTATTATCGACCTTATCCAGAACGACGCGATAGTATATAAAGACGACCTCGGCAAAGAGGAAGAAGTTATCGAAATCCCCGAAGAATACAAGGAACAAGCCGCGCTCTATCGTTCGCAACTTATGGAAGTTTGCGCCGAGCAGGAGGACGAGCTTACCGAAAAATTCTTAGAGGGCGAAGAACTCACGATCGAAGAGATGAAGAGGGCTTTGCGTAAAGCTACGATAGATATGAAGGTTACCCCCGTTCTCTGCGGTTCTTCTTACCGCAACAAGGGCGTTCAGCACCTTCTCGACGCTATCGTCGATTACTTGCCGTCTCCTTTGGACGTAGCTCACGTCGTAGGCGTCAACAAGAAAGGCGAAGAGGAAGAACGCAAGACAGCCGACGACGCGCCTTTTGCGGGACTCGCTTTCAAAATCGTTACCGACCCCTTTGTCGGTAAGCTCGCGTTTTTCAGAGTTTACTCCGGTCATATAACCAGCGGCTCTTACGTGTACAACAGCACCAAGGGCAAAAAGGAAAGAATCGGAAGACTTCTTTTAATGCATGCTAACCACCGCGAAGAAATCGAAGAAGTTTACGCGGGCGACATTTGCGCCATCGTAGGCTTAAAGGAAACGACGACGGGCGACACGCTTTGCGCGGAGAACGCTCCCATCATTCTCGAACAGATGGAATTCCCCGAACCCGTTATCAGGGTCGCCATCGAACCCAAGACCAAAGCAGGTCAGGAAAAGATGACGCTCGCACTTATCAAGCTTGCGGAAGAAGACCCGACTTTCAAGACCTATACGGATCAGGAAACGGGGCAGACCATTATCGCCGGTATGGGTGAGTTGCAC